>JBCDHF010000383.1:0-4563 GCA_038750375.1 Cyanobacteria bacterium P01_H01_bin.15 | reverse complement strand
GGAGCCCAGAAATTATGGGAGTCCTTGCCGGCTGTCTATCGTCAATGTGCCCTAGCTTACACGGACTTTTGGCAGTCCTACGGGGCTGTTTTCCCGAGTAAGCGGCACCAACCGGTCGGGAAAGAAACTGGCAAAACCAGTCTCATTGAGCGTTTCAATTGCACGGTGCGTCAACGGGTTTCTCAACTAGTCCGCAAAATTCTCTCCTTTTCCAAAAAGATAGAAAATCATCTTGGCGCTATTTGCTTGTTTGTGCATCATTACAACGCATCCTTACATCCCCTAGGACTACCCAATTTCAGGCTACTTGTCGACACGGTTTTAGAGGGGAAAGCAACAACAGCTATAAGCAGCTCAGTGTAGTTACTATTTGCCTGTTCGCGAACCTTTTTTCTTTTTCTTGACTATTAGCAATTAACCCTGTCTGCGATCGCAAACTGAAGCAGAGCATAATTTTTTGATTGGCAGCCGATTAATCGCTCTATAGCAAACAACAGCCAAAAAGTGAATATAGGGCGGTTCTCTTCACAATTCCTTTAAATAAGCACTTGTCGGGATCTTTTTAACGAAATCAAGAGCTGAAAAGGCATCAACACTGTCTCTATACAATTACGTAAAGTAATTTTCATAAAGTTTTGATTTCTACACAAAATTTGCACATTTATTACCTAAATTAATTTTTGTACCAACAAACGCTTACTCGCAATAGTCGAAAAAATCACACTTCCAAGCGACTGATATTTACGAGCGTTTATCCATATTTTGTGGCTTATGCAATGCGTACTTAATACCAAGAATAAACTTCACTCCTTACAGCTCAAGCAGCTCAGGCTGTTTTATCAGCCGATCGTCTCTTTAGATGCGCTAGGTATATTGGGATGGGAGGCGTTGCTCCGCTGGGAGCATCCCAAGCGGGGTCTACTTCTGCCTAGAGATTTTATTCCTGACGCAGAATTGTCCGGTGATATTGTCAGTGCGGGTGAATGGGCAATTACAGAAGCTTGTCATCGTCTCAAACATTGGCAAACAGAAATGGCATCGGCCAAAAATTGGTTTGTCAGTGTCAACCTTGCCCCCATGCAAATTGAGCAATCCTCCCTGTCTAATCATGTGCAAGAAGTATTGGCGACATCCAGGCTAGCGCCGAAGCATCTCAAGCTCGAGGTGACAGAGTCCAACGCGATCGATACACAGTTCGCGAAGAAACAACTTCAAGAACTCCGAAGTTTAGGGATTCAAATTTGCTTAGATGATTTTGGAAAAGGCTATTCGGCATTGAATTACTTGTGTCAATTGCCCCTCGACATTTTAAAACTAGATCGTCATTTCCTTTGGCATATTAGAGGACAAGAGGCGAAAACCTGGCAAGTTATCAAAAGTGTGCTGGGGCTAGCTCGAGGCTTACATTTATCAACGGTGGTCGAAGGGGTCGAAACCAGAGAGCAATTGGAGACGCTTCGACGCATTAATTGTCCAGCCGCCCAAGGTTATTTTTTCTCAAGACCCCTCCCCGAAGAAGCTGTTCCGGATTTTCGAATACAGCCCCTCGCGGCATAGCACATCTCTGAGTCTTGTTGAGTATTAATACGCTGAGGTAGTTCATAAAAAATGGAAGCCTAATTCTATTGCCCAAGCAACGCATAGAGAATACTCAACAACTTAGCTGCTCGACTGACTCACTAGATTCAAAATCAAAATTTCATATAAATCCGTCTTAATTCAATCGTCTAACTGCCCTTCCATTTCTGAACTAATAACCCTTATCGCTAGAACTTTTTTTGTTGAGGAACCAAGTTATGTCAGTCACTTTGTTGTCACCCGTTGAAATACTCAAGCAACTGACTGTTGAACAGCGCAGCGGCTGTTTGCAGGCTTTCAGCAACGGTGTGTATTGGCATCTCTACCTACTCCAAGGACAATTGCAACTAGCGACTTGTTCAGTGCAATCTACCGACTCAATCGATTTTCACTTACGCAGACTCGGGCTCCGTGAGAAGGTTGAGTTCAAACGACTAGCTGCTTTTGAAGCATTTTTTGTAAATAGAGATAAGAGCCACCTCGTCGATCTCGAGTTCTTTGAGCAAATGATTGAGCGTTTAGTCCTGACGGGTCTTTTGTCATTTGCCGAACTGAAGGTCCTCTGGAAAGGACTTACGGAAGAAGCCATAGAGTCGTTTCTCTGGTTGACAGAGGGCGAACAACGTTGGATTGAGGCCGGGCAGAGTGAGTTGCTCAAGTTACCCGATTTTTTCTCCAAATTTTCTCTGGATCAAGATACCGATATCATTAGTGCTCTTGTCAATAAGATGCTGGCTTGGCAGACACTTAGCCCGGTCATTCGTTCTCCTTACCAACGCCCATACTTTTTCGCCCAAAGTGAAATTGATGAAGTAGGAAACCCGGGTTTAATGCAAATCAGTAAAGCCCTCAAGGGATTGAGTTTTCGACAGCTTTCTCTTGTCTTGAAGCAAGATGAATTTATCATTGCTAAATTCTTATATTCTCATATTCAAGAGGGCCGTATTTATTTAAGAAATCCTCAAGCTGCCTATCAAAATCTTCCCCTTGTACCGACTATCACCTCTATCCCAAGCGAAATAGCTGTTCCTCCAAAACCACTTACTATTTCCCCGTTAAAGATTGCTTGTATCGATGATAGCCCAACTATCCTCAATGAGATGAACCGCTTGCTTGACTCCGAGCGCTATAGCGTGACAAAGATTGATGACCCTGTCAAAGCTTCTTCGTTATTGTTTCGCTTACGCCCAGACCTGATTTTGATGGACGTTACAATGCCGGAGATAAACGGTTATCAGCTCTGTAGTCTTTTACGCAGCAGCGTGGCACTACGAGAAACACCCATTGTCATGGTCACAGGTCGTAAAGGGCTGATCGATAAAGTTAAGGGTCGATTGGCAGGTGCCAATGAATATCTCACAAAACCTTTCAAAAAGGCGGAGCTTCTTTCGCTAGTGAATAAGTACGCCGTTGCCAATAGCGACATTGGTTGAGCGCATCACTCCACAGTGAGACTCAGTTTTGACGATTAAAAATCCATTAAGGAGGCAGAGAAAATGAATCGATAACAAGTATAAATATCAGATTCTATTTTGCATTGTTTTGTGCTTTGCCCAGGACATTTAACAATGTATGATTTGCTGGAAAATGTTGACGTTGTTCTTCCTGGTTTCAGTCCCTTAATTTATTGAGTAGTCATGAAAAGAATTCTAGTTCTCGATGATGTTCCTTCCCAAGCAGAGCTCATTGGTCGTTTCCTCGATCAAGCGGGTTATTCTGTTATCACAGCAAATAGTGCAGACGAGGCTTTAGAAAAAATTTCGGGGCAGCGTCCTGATGTTGTTGTCACAGACCTCGTAATGCCTGAAATTAGTGGCTTACAGTTTTGTCGCAAGCTGAAAAAGAATCCCGAAACTAATAAGATTCCTGTGATTGCCTGCACTACGAAAGATCGTGAGATGGATCGTAATTGGGCGATGAAGCAGGGGGTTTCAGCTTATGTAACTAAACCGTTTAACAAAGAGGATTTGTTATCTGCTGTCCAATCAGTCGTTTAACCCATCATTTTGTCAACTGTCAGGTGCCCAAGCACCATTAAAAATCGATGTCGACCCAAAGCCTGCCCCCAACAGAACGATTACAACAACTGTTGCCCCAATTATTTGAACCTGTAGAAACGTCAGGTGAGCGCTACTTAGAATGTCAGTTAACACCTGAACTCACAGCAATTCTGCCGTTACGTTGGGTACAGCAGTCCAAGGTGGTTCCTGCGACTCTAATTACACCCATACCTTTAATGCCCCCTTCCTTTTTGGGATTATTAGAGTCGCAGAACCAAGTCATCGGAGTAGTTCAACTCTCTCACTTATTTGAGCTATCTCAAGAGCGGAGTTCTCTGCGTCAATATCCACTCATTATTATTCGTCTCGACTCATTGAGTCGACCTCCCTCAAATGACGGGTATATCTCTAACGATGGACAGTTTGTGGGGTTGGCGGTTCATAAAATTACTCGGCTTGTCAATTATCCTTCTGGGCGCTTGCAACCGATGAATGCCCAGGCTGACTACGACATTGACTCTAGCTTGCTCAAAGGCATTATCCCCATAGCCGATGGCTCTGAACGACTGGTTCTCGATATGGTTGCGATCGCAAATCGAATCCAGCGTCTTCGCTTGGTTAACGCATAATTCTCTGGCACTCGCGCTTCCACTCAACATAAAAATTCTATTCATCAAGGAGATCACGATCATGGTTCAAACTGCTGAAAAACCTGCCGACACTGAATCAACATTGCCCCTTAATGACGTTGCTACTGAAAACTTGAATGCGACTGAAATAATCACGAAGGCAGTAACCGACGCTCCAATAAGTCAAAAGCGTGGGGATACGCTAGCTAGACGTTTGTTGCTGTTAACCCTGCCCGCAATTTTGGTCCCGTTAGCGATTGTGGATATCGTAGATACCAAGCTGACAGAACAACGCTTGGTCAAGGAATCCATTAAAGGTTTGGAAGAATCGACCTTGGTTACGGGTGAGACCCTAG
>JBCDHF010000382.1:0-4591 GCA_038750375.1 Cyanobacteria bacterium P01_H01_bin.15 | reverse complement strand
TGGTGATTGCATTATTGCTAGAACCCGAAAGCTTGTCCTGCCAGCCCCTCCCCTAATTTTTGGAGATTAGCCATGTCTCAAGTCAGTCTGCTTGCCGCCAATTCCTACGAACGGACTGCGCTCAAAGCATCTATTGTCGAACTTTTAGCACCGCTAGGAGGCATCTCCGCTTTTGTCAAACCTGGTGATCGAGTTCTACTCAAACCGAATCTACTGACTGGCTCACGACCTACCAAAGAATGTACAACCCGAATTGAAATCGTCGCGGTAGTGGCAGAACTCGTTTTCGCTGCCGGAGGCAAAGCATTTTTAGGGGATAGTCCGGCTTTTGGCAGTGCCTTGGGCGTAGCCAGGGCTAACGGTTATTTACCGCTGGTAGAAGAACTAAATTTACCCATAGTCGAATTTACAGGCGATCGCTATGCCATTGAAAATCCGGAATTTGCGCACCTGCGACTTTCCAAAGAAGCCATGAACGCCGACGTTGTGATTAATCTTCCCAAGGTCAAATCTCACATGCAGTTAACTCTGACCATGGGCGTGAAAAATCTCTTTGGCTGTGTCCCCGGCAAGATGAAAGCTTGGTGGCACCTGGAAGCAGGTAAAGATGTCCCTCGCTTTGGCGAAATGTTGGTGGAAACGGCTCGCGCGATTGCCCCAAGCCTGACCATTATTGACGGCATTATTGGTCATGAAGGGAACGGTCCCAGCGGTGGTGAGCCTCGTGACTTAGGTCTTTTAGGCGCTAGCGCTGACGTATTTGCGCTCGATTGTGCGCTCACAGAGATTTTAGGTGTTGACCCTGCTATCGTTCCAACTTTGGCGGCCCAAGCCCGACTCAATTTGTTTTCAGAACTCGATGACCTGGAATTTCCGCTGATACAACCGTCGGAACTTTGTGTAAGTGACTGGAAACTACCGGAAGTCCTAATGCCTATCGATTTTGGGGCGCCTCGGATTCTCCGCTCCACCTTCAAGCATATCTATGTTCGCTACATAAAAGAGCCTTTAAGCGCCTATAGCCGCGATCGCTGATGAGTTTCCAGTTTGAACAGACAAATATTTATCCTGCCTGCTTGGGACTATGGACTGGAGAAAGAAGCTGGTTGCTAATTTCAGGCGATTGTTCGGAATTGGATTCCAGGGCACTCCAAAATTTGACAATTTCCGAGCGGGTGGCATCCGGATAAAAATAGTGGAAAAAATGCCGTCCCCCAGGACACTGCCATAAACGATCGCTCGCTTTAAACTGCGCAGACCAGCCCTGAAGAGCGCCAGGAGAGACAATAGGGTCGTCAACGCTGCCACAAACCAATAGAGGAGAACTCAGCGGGCGCGGATAAACCGTATATTGACGCCACAAAGAAGTAGGTGATGGTGCTTTAAGGAGATCCTCAGCCAGGATATCAGCCAAATTATGTGCCTTAGCTAGAGGCTGACGCCCAAAAATAGCCGCCACGAGCTTATTAAGAATATTTCTTCCTTGACAAGGCAGGTTAGCTAGCAATTGATAATACTCAGTTTGCCAATGATGTGCCGGGTCGCAGCCAACTGCTAACAGCGTCAGGGACTTAACTTGAGATGGATACCGACGAGCTAATAACAGACCGACCAACCCACTTAAGCCATGCCCGATCAAATGGATAGGTTCAGTCTGCTGCGCCATGTACTCCTGCAGCATACCAACCACTCCTTCTAGGCTGGTGGATTCATCTGGACCGAGGACATATTCCCAAACAGCCAGACGACAATCTGACGACAAACGACCCTCTAGAGGACGATTAAAGCGTTCAAAACTGGGACTAACGGAGATCCAAAGGGCGTCGATGGCTGACATTGATGGCAAGACTCGCAAAAAAATTGATATATAAATAACCCCGGCATCAGCTTTTCCCAAAATTTGCTAGCTTGAGCGCTACGAATAGAACTGCACTCAGCAGCTTAGCTGTAAGGGTTATTTTACTTTTGAACTATATTCAAGATAACCGACTATTGTCAATCTTTCTCAATAAGCGCATTGAAATTCACGGCAGATTTGCTGTGAGTTCTTACAACAAAAATTCATAAAAAACGACTCCTGGAATGGGAGTCGCTTCTAAGTACTAAATTTCGAGGAGGAATTCTGATTCCAGGAAAATTTAGAGGTCACTCAGAACCTTTTCTGCGGCAGCAATGGTGGCATCAATATCGGCGTCAGTATGAGCCAAAGATGTAAACCCGGCTTCAAATTGAGACGGTGCTAAATAAATTCCCTGCTCCAACATGGCGCGATGGAAGCGGCCAAACTTCGCTAAATCTGCTGTCTTGGCGTCGTCATAATTATGAACGTCTTGACCGGTAAAAAACATCCCGAACATGCCGCTGATATTCCCCCCGGATACATCATGACCCGCTTTACGAGCAGAAGTTAGCAGTTCAGTAATTAAGCGGCTAGTATTTTTTTCAAGCTGTTCATAAGTTCCTGGCTTCTGCAACAGCTCCAGGGTCTTAATGCCTGCAGTCATAGCCAGGGGGTTACCGGACAGCGTGCCTGCCTGATACATGGGACCAGAGGGCGCAACCATTTCCATAATTTCCCGTTTGCCGCCATAGGCGCCAACAGGTAGGCCACCGCCAATGATTTTGCCCAGAGTCGTCAAGTCTGGGGTCACACCAAATTTCTCCTGGGCTCCACCATAGGCAATACGGAAACCCGTCATCACCTCATCAAATACTAGTAGTGCGTCGTACTCCTTAGTTAGCTCGCGCAAACCTTCTAAAAAGCCCGCATCCGGGGGCACAAATCCTGAGTTGCCCACCACCGGCTCTAAAATTAGCCCGGCAATTTCGCCAGGGTTAGCTTCAAATAGCTGACGGACTGCCGCCAAGTCATTGTAAGGAGCCGTTAACGTGCTATTGGTGGCGGACCTAGGGACTCCTGGAGAGTCGGGAAGTCCCAGCGTTGCGACGCCAGAACCCGCTTTAACCAAGAACATGTCCGCATGCCCGTGGTAGCAGCCTTCAAATTTGATGATTTTTTCACGACCGGTATACGCCCGCATCAAACGAAGAACGGACATACAGGCTTCAGTGCCGGAGTTGACAAAGCGGACCACTTCAATGCTGGGGACGGCTTCAATGACCATTTCCGCCAACACGTTTTCTAGGGCGCAGGGAGCACCAAAGCTGGTTCCGTTGACTAACGCTTTTTGCAGTGCTTCGATTACGTCAGGATGGGCATGACCACAAATAGCAGGTCCCCAAGTCCCAACGTAGTCGATATATCGGTTCCCATCTACATCCCAAGCGTAAGCTCCTTTTACATGGTCGAAGACAATGGGCTGACCACCGACAGACTTAAATGCCCGAACCGGGGAACTGACCCCCCCAGGCATTAATTTCTGGGCGGCCGCAAAAATTTCTTCTGAACGGGTTGTATCTAATGCAGCTGTCGTAACCAAAGCTGGCTCCTGATTCTTAATTCAGCAATAAACGATATAAGGCTTCATGAAAACTTAAACGGTGACGTCTGTCCATAAAGCGCTGATTTATTTTAATTTTTCTGAATCAGTCTTGCGACGAAATTAGCCCTATCTAGGTTCAGTTATTCAATAAACTGACAGGGCAATTCCAGGGCGGATTGCAAGCGCTGCTGGTAGGCGGCTTCAGAGATGGTGTGAGTTCCAAAGCGCTCCAGATGGGGATTCTGAAGTTGTACATCAAATAATTCAAATTTGCGATCACGTAAATGTTCGACCAGTTTTACCAGGGCGACTTTTGATCCATCCGCAATGTTAAAAAACATTGACTCCCCAATGAAGGCTCCGCCCAAGGCAATGCCTAAAACGCCCCCCGCGAGACGATCACCTGACCAGGCTTCAAAACTGTGGGCATAACCCGCTTGGTGCAGTGCAGTGTAAATATTGATTAGTTCAGCAGAAATCCAGGTTGAGTCACGATCCGCGCAACCTTGGCAAACCCGAGTGAAATCGCGATCGATGGCAATAGAAAATCGATTTTGATTGAGTACACGGCGTAGGGATTTGGGGTAGCGAAAATTTTCGTCTAAAGGCAAAATTGCCCGTTCTCGACTGGTGTACCATCCGAGTGCTCCCTGTTCATCCGCCATCAAAAAAAAACCTTGGGCATAGTTACTTAAAACAAGTTCAAGACTCCAATCCATTGGGTCAGAGCTCCCAAACCCAGTTGAGAGCAGTTGATTGAGCAGAAATGAGAGGTGATTACACCGAACCAGATTTTAGAGAGCACGAATTAACCATTAGTCTTTGTACACACCTCACCACTTAACAAGTCGTTAATAATCTGTTTGAAGTTTCTCCGCAAATGCCTGAATCCCCAAACCTTTGTGGAATTGGTAACGAACTAAACGGAACTTGTTCGCCTCACCCAGACAACCGATAGACTAATAAGCGCTCTAGTGAAATAGCGGAACGATTGGCATTTTTCCAAAGGGGAACTAAATATGGATATCTATGTGCTTTTGTTAAACGCGCGCACTGAAAATGAGGGAATACACACCATACAAATGGGCAATCAGGAGCGGATTGTATTGATGTTTGAATCGGAAGATGATGCCACCCGCTATGCCCTT
>JBCDHF010000381.1:0-4595 GCA_038750375.1 Cyanobacteria bacterium P01_H01_bin.15 | reverse complement strand
GGAAAGTGCAAATTAACTGCAGTGAACATTTCAAAAGCTCCTCTTCTGCATTTAAATCGTGAGACGACCAACATCTGATAATCCCTAAAACCCTTTGATGAAGAGGATTTGAGAAATTAAATTCTCTTTCTTCATAGCTTTACATTCGGACTTTGAACCTTCTATTGAGGAACCGCAGGCACAACCAAAGAGGCTATCATTTGTTGCTTGACACCCCGTCAATACTCCTAACGACAAAAATTTCCTCACTTCTAAAAAAGGCTCTGGGAGCTGTGAGATACTTGGAGATTCTTGTCCCATTTGGGTCGAAATGTACGTTTACCAATAATGATGTCGTTGATATGATAACGATTTCATCCGATAAAGATGGCAGTACTTGGAGATTTGAGATGGGTGTTAGATGAACCTGTTCCTGTCAATAGACCATTTTTTCTGAAATTTATGGTGAGTGTCGGTCAGGAGTGGTTCGGTCTTCCGTTTTGTCCGCACATTCTCAATAGTGGGGCGATTTCTCAGAGGTGACCGCTCATAACGCTCGAAAAAGGTATCCTTATCCCAAAGTCGTCATCTAATGTGGCTGAGGACTGTTCCAGGAGCGACTTCTGAAACCCTCTAGTAGTCAGTGGTTAAAGAGATTAGCCTAGCTATCGTTAAGTAAGCATGATCCGGTTGCAAGCATTTGGCATCAGCCCCCGAAAATTCGCACCAGAATTAGCTGAGCAAGACTCACATAGGTGGGAGCCCTGTACTAATCATTAACTCTCGGAAAGAGTGAAGAATCGTTTCCATTTTCACTAAACTCTGATTGCTTAATTAACAATAAATAAACATGACAATAAATTATAGAAGTATTCTTATTCATTGTTTTCTGCTTTCGGCAGTGTTATATGTCCGACATCACTCATTCAGAAAAATTGGTGGAGTTTATTCTAACTGCACGTGAACGTGGTGCAGGAGATGGAACAATCTTTCAGGTACTACGCAGTCGCGGTTGGTCTCAAGAGGAAGTTGAGATTGCCTTCGCTGCCTCCTACGAACAGTTAACGGGATTGCCAGTTCCCACGCCCCAACGTAAACGGGAAGGCTCGGCTCGGGATGCCTTTTTGTACCTGCTTTCTTTCGGCTGTTTGGCTACTTGGACTCAAGCCCTAGGAGAAATTGGCTTTATAGCAGTCGAGCGACTGGTTGATGACCCGGTCGATGGATTTAGCGAATGGAATTTCTACGGTTTGGCTTCAAGCGCGGCCCGACTTTTGGTCGTGTTTCCAATCTACTTGTTTTTGATGAGATTGCTGTTAACCGACCTAGCCAACAACCCGGATAAATACCAATCGGGCGTACGCAAATGGTTGACCTATTTCTCGTTGTTGATTGCTGCAGTGATTGCTATTGGAAACTTAGTGGTTTTCTTGACTGAGTTTTTGCGGGGATCATTGACGTTGACCTTTAGTCTAAAATCAATCATTGTGTTGACGATTGCGGGAGGGATTTTTGGATACTATTTGCGGTGGTTGCAGCGACGCCCACCTGGGATGGAATGAGTAATCAAGTCGATCGAGTCGCAGCCTCGGGGGCAATCATAGTAGTAGCAAGCGCACTAATTTATGCGTTTTGGGTGCTGGGGTCTCCTCAGAAACAGCGCCAAATTCGCCTTGATGAAGAGCGACTGCGTGAAATTCATCAAATTGCGGAGCAATTGGTCTCCCAGCAGGATGCTCCCAATGACTCCTCGGATTTACCAGAGACGCTTCCAAACAATCTGTTAGATTTCAAGGATCCCATCACAAACACTCCCTATGAGTATCGCCGCTTAGACGACGAGCGCTTTGAATTATGTGCAGACTTTGCTACCAATCAAGATAATGCTTCGCCATCAAGACAGAGAAGACATTCTTTTTGGCAACACCCGGCTGGACCCCATTGTTTTGAGTTTGATATTACCACTGACATTCCTCGCTTTTACTCATGGTAAGCACGCCGCTCGATTTTCCCTCTAATTACCGGTTGCGTATCTTTCCAAGTAAACAGCCTTCGAGTCGTGCAATCGATCGTACATTTGTGGCTCTGTCACAAAAATAGAATTAGGACATGAAATCTCTCTCTCATACCTGTATTCTATGCGGCGATATCGAAGATTTTGTGAATGAAAGAGATCTGCCCTGTCACATCATCTCTATCTACACCTTGAATCTGTCCTTTGCGGATCATCGCCATCGCTTCGTAACCCTTGAGGGCATATGACAACAAAGATGGACGGAGATGCCACATCTCCTGAAAGTATTACTGGGCATTCATTACAGAAACTGAATTTTCCGATTTTGGACTGCCAAGATGACAAAACTTTCTCAAGAACAGGAATATAGCAGCCGCCACTCTAGTCAGGGCGTAGCATGAGCTAGCACGAGTTCCATCGCGTTTCAGAACGCTGCCACCGCTGGCATCACTAGCCGGTTCGGCGTTGGAGCATTGGTTAGCGGTCCTATCGAAAGAGGTATACCTGAGGGCTCCTTGATGTTCCCATACCCCATGCTCGGTACCAGCAATATCGGTGATGATGGCGGCAAACGCTCCAAAATTGTTTGACATGTCAGAAGTGTGATAATCTTGAGCGAGAAAATTAATATTACGGTAAGTTCAAAATATTAATGAAACCGTCGGTTAACGTGAAAAGGAATTCCAGTCTACAGAAATTTAATCAAAGGTGGCCAAATAAAAGGTGCCCAAATAAGCTTGCCAACCCCACAAATCAATACTTATAGGGATTCTTCAACGTAAAGGTGGAGGTATCAAAATCCTTCAAACTCAATAAAGGCGACAGTTCATTCCGTGAATATTGATGATCAAAAAAATATTGACACAAAAAACTTAATCTAAAGTTCTTCCTGCTCTTCAGCGATATCTTGAGACTTCACCAATTGATATATTAAATTTTATAAAAATACTTGAATGTGTTTGAAATGCTTGACTCAACTCTACTCTTTCCAGTTAAAACACTTGATCAATCTCGATACATTGAAACATTTGCTGCATTTGTAGAGAGATCTTCTGAATATCCCGCGATGATCCAGCGTTTATCCAAGACATTTAACTCCTTGGCAGAAAATTTTACTTGCTTAGACATTGGTGCTGGGACTGGCAAAGTAATTCAGGACTGCCTATCCACGGGGTGCAAACAGCCTGGCAATTACGTGGCTATCGAACCGAACTCAACCCATGCCGATAGTTTACGCAAAACCATCTTGTCAGAAAATATCGAAGCCGAGATCTTTGAGCAAGAGTTCAATTCTCGTTTTCCCATTCCTAATACATACGATCTGATACTATTTTCCCACTCACTTTACTGGTTGTCAGATCCTGTCGCCTGCGTAAGGCTGGCTTACAAAGCTCTGCGGCCAGGAGGATGTGTCCTGATCTTCATCGGCGGTCCTTTTAGCTTTTATACTTTTTTTCATCTTTTTAATCCACTATTTGAACGAGATCGTCCCATCCTTCCTGATCATGGATTTTCTAGCCACGAACTAGTTTATGGACTGCGCTCAGCGGGCTTTGAGCCAGATATTTCTTTCGATTCTACACAATTAGATCTGACAGATTTATTTGAAAAGAAACAAGAAAAAAATAGGGACGAGTTTCTTTCATTTTGTTTGCAAATTGAATTTTCGGAACTCCAGGAACCTGTTAAAAGCGATGCAATTAATTTTGTGAAAAATAGTTGCATCAATTATGAAGATCAGATTCGTTGGCCTCATCCTTCGGTTACCATCTATTTAACAAAGAGATGAGCCCACATATATGCCCAACCAATGAACCTTAGAAAGTGAATAAGACTTATGTGAAAGTTAAAAGAGAATAGCCGTATCTTTATCGAGCTGCAGATTCGAACGGGCAGACGTTAGACTTTATGTTGAGTGCCAAACGAGACGACAACGCCTCCAAACGATTCTTCAAAAAGGGGCGTTGAAGAGTGACGGGATGAATCACTATAGAAGCCTCGTAACTCTAAATCTCAAAAGCTAGTCAGCTCGGGGAAAGTCGGCGTTGTAATGCATCAAGAAATTAGAGGAGTCTCATACCTACGTTTGCCAACGCCCAAAAAGGCTTTAAAAATACCTGACACGGTAACTTATCGTGTTATAAACATGGACAAGAATTCCGCTTATCTGGCGGCAGTGAAAAACCTCACAACAGAAAAAGCGCTTCCATGGCAGACCGAACTCTGTCCCGTCAAGTATCTCAACAATCAGGTTGAGCAAGACCATCGCTTTATCAAACGTACTAGTCAAGTCTGGTTTCGGCTTCGGCTCGTTCAATACGACCCCACTCTCAAAGGGTGCAAAGCGATGGCAATGATCCGCAAAGAACTAATTCAAGGTGTCGAAAGGGGAAATGTGACAGAACAAATCTCTTTCATCTGCCAAATCTTTGGTACCGCTGTATAGAAATAGATATTCCTAAACAATAGACGCGGGATCGGGGCATGTTCTCTGTTTTTCCCGATTACCAAGAGCATTAATTTCTCTAATTTCAATATCACTTAGCGAAAACCTGAACAAATCCAAGTTCTGCCTCATTCGTCCAGCATTGCTAGACTTTGG
>JBCDHF010000380.1:0-4600 GCA_038750375.1 Cyanobacteria bacterium P01_H01_bin.15 | reverse complement strand
GTCAGCCGATCGGTATTAATTTCGATAGCGTCCGGGGCCTTACGGAGCGGTGCGATTTCTCGATGGCTATCCCGATAGTCTCGCTCTTCGATATCTCGGCTAATTTGTTCTATAGAAAGCTTCGTCAGCCCTCGAGCATAAAATTCTTGCAACCGACGCTTAGCTCGCTCCTCAACGGAAGCCGTTAAAAAGATTTTCAGTTCTGCATCCGGAAAAACATGGGTGCCGATATCTCGTCCTTCAGCGACAACACCCCCTTGTCGTCCAATTTCCTGCTGTTGTTTTAGTAGTTGTGATCGCACACAGCGCAAGGCGGAGAGCGGCGACACCAGTTTCGTGACTTCCTGTGTCCGGATCGAGAGAGTCACGTCTTGCTGGTTGACAATCACCAGAGTCTGACTGTGGCTCTCGCGTGGAGGAATTAACTCAATTTTTGCTTCGCTGACTAATTCTGCGATCGCCGCTTCGTCATCGAGGGCAATGTCTTGAGTTTGGACAAGCCAGGCAATCGCTCGGTACATGGCGCCGGTATCTAGATGGAACAGCCCTAATTTTTCAGCGATAAGGCGAGTAGTGGTCGACTTACCGGAGCTCGCCGGACCATCAATGGCAATAATTGGACGCCGGTTCCGCAAGACCACATTGTCGATCAAACGGGCAGAACCCACCTTAGCGGCGACAGCTAATAATCCAGAGGTTGTCACGGTTTCTAAAGACTGCAATGTATTTGGCTCAACTAACTCGACATACTCTACTTGGACGGAGGCTGCCTCAGCAAGAGTCCTGAAGACAGCATCAATTAAAGCGCTCCCGCGCTGTTCTTCTTGAGAAAATAAGATTTTGGCCTGATTTAGTCCCCGCCAGAGGACAGTCGCCTCGGCTTTTTGAGTAGCTGAAAGATATTGGTTTCGTGAACTAAGCGCTAAACCACTGGAATCTCGAACAATGGGGCAAGGTCGAATTTCTACCGGTAAATTCAAATCGCTTACCAATCGGCGAATGATTGCTAACTGCTGCGCATCTTTCTCGCCGAAATAGGCTAACTGCGGCTGCACAATATTGAGTAACTTGGTCACAATCGTAGCGACCCCGGTAAAAAAGCCCGGCCGTCCCGGACCACAAAGCACATTCGTCATGCTTTCCGGAGGAACTACCTGTACCAATGATTCCGCGCCCAAAATATCGGTCGGATCGGGAGCAAATACGTAATCCACACCCATGAGATCGCAAAGGGCTAGATCCTCTTCGAGCTGGCGAGGATAATCTGCAAAATCTTCGTTGGGTCCAAATTGCAGTGGATTAACAAAGATACTAACCACTACCTGATCGGCTTCACTTCGCGCCTGTTGAATCAAACTGGCATGCCCAGCATGAAGAGACCCCATCGTGGGCACCAATCCTAACTGTTGATTACGGTGGGGCAGCAACGCCGCTCGCAAGCCACTAATTGAATGAAATAGGCGCACCGGCGTCAATCCAATTCACAATACAAAACCCGAGGCGACTTAACGACGACCTCAGGTTTTTTCTTTCTCTAAATGCTCTATGTGGTTTATGGAACGAACCTAGGATCTTAACGACCTAGAATTTCTAGCCGAACAGGGCCTACTCCCGCATTAACCAAACCAATGCGTGCTGCTGCGCCCCGAGACAAATCAATGACCCGGTTGCCAACAAACGGACCTCGGTCGTTAATGCGAACCACAACTGCCCGACCCGTGTTGACATTTGTGACGCGTACTTTCGTGCCGAAAGGCAAAGAGCGATGAGCCGCAGTCAGGGCATTTTGATTAAAAATCTCACCGTTAGCAGTCCGACGACCATGGAACCCCGGACCGTACCAAGACGCCATGCCACCCGCATTGCCCTTAACACCGTGAGGAAATCCTAACGGAAGCTTTGAGTTGGCGGGCTTGACCCCAGTAGACTTTTCGGAAAGTGGCGCAATGGGCTCAATTTCCAAAACAGCATCCGTTTGTCCGACTGGCACATCTGCTAAAGCCGTGCGAACCGCCGGAAGCGTTACTGCTGCTATCCCCAATCCAGACACGGCACAAGTAGCCGCCAAGGATTGCCAGAATTTGATTGCCATAACAAATAGCCCTCTCACCAAAAAAAATTTAGCTTACAAGCGACCAGGGGTTTTTTCTTCGCTGATGCCGCTTGAAGAATAGTTCCGGAAAACAACCGGTCTTTACTTTTCTTAAACTGCCCCACATTATCACACAAAATATCAATTGGGTCTTCAAAGGGTTAAATCAATGCTGATTGCAAGGATTAAATATTCAAATCAATTTCTGCCCAAAATTTCCCTCTCAATTTTTGTTTCCGTCGATTGTAATTGTTTCTAGCTAAAGGTCTTGAGGGATAAGAAAAGGTTCAATTGCCTTTATTTAAATGAGGTTGATTAAGGTAGAAACTCGGATCAAAATAGTCGAAGTTTACTCACTTATTCTTGGGAATTTTAACAATGGATTACCGCCAAGCTGGGGTAGATGTCGCTGCGGGACGTGATTTTGTGGAGCGAATCCGGACCAATGTGGAAAGTACTTTTCGCCCTGAGGTCATGGGAACAGTCGGCGGGTTTGGTGGGTTGTTTAACTTGCCTAGTGGCTATCAAGAGCCCGTGCTAGTTTCTGGCACAGACGGAGTGGGAACCAAACTCAAGCTGGCTCAAGCACTCCAACGTCACGACACGATCGGCATTGATTTAGTCGCGATGTGCGTCAATGATGTGCTGGCATCAGGCGCTGAACCTTTATTTTTTTTGGATTACTTAGCGACCGGAGCCTTAGATAAGACCCAACTCGCCGAGGTGGTTGCCGGGATTTCAGCGGGCTGCCGAGAGTCAGGGTGCGCCTTGTTAGGAGGCGAAACGGCGGAAATGCCGGGGTTTTATCCTGCAGGAACCTATGACGTTGCTGGCTTTTGCGTGGGGATTGTCGAGAAAGCCAAAATTTTGGATGGTCAAAAAATTCAAGCAGGTGATCGTATCCTGGGTTTAGCGAGTAGCGGGGTTCATAGCAATGGCTTCAGTTTGGTTCGCCAGATTGTCGAAGTGGGAGGATTTGCTTGGAGTGATTGCCCTGCTGAACTAGCGGGACAAACATTGGGTGAAGTGTTACTAGCGCCCACGCAACTCTATGTCAAACCGGTCTTAGGGGCACTAAAACGATCGGACTTTTCGATTCGGGGCCTTGCTCATATCACAGGAGGCGGATTACCGGAGAACTTGCCTCGCTCTTTACCCTGTGGTTTACAGGCGCAGTTAGATCCGCAACGGTGGTCCACTCCGCCTATTTTTCAGTGGCTCGGAACTGCGGGCAATGTGCCTTTGCCGGACCTTTATGAAACTTTTAATATGGGTATCGGCTACACCGTAATTCTACCGACAGCACAAGTAAGCGCTGTGATCGCGTATTTTCAAGATTTGGGTTTAGATGCCTATGAAATTGGCGAGATTGTTCCGGGTGAGAAGGGTGTTACCGGACTAATTGCCTAATCTAATTGACCGAGTTCTTGTGATCGCCTGGTGGCATCGAGTACGGCCGAGAGAAAGCTGCCCCGCACCGCATTTTTTTCCAAAGTTTTGATGCCCGCGATCGTGGTACCGCCGGGGCTGGTAGTCCGATCTTTAAGTTCTCCGGGGTGCCAGCCCGTTTGCTGCAATAATTCAGCCGTTCCTTTGACAGTTTGAATCGCCAATTTTTGCGAAATTGTCCGAGGCAGTCCCGCCGCTACGCCCCCATCGGAGAGCGCTTCAATCATGAGCGCAATAAACGCGGGTCCGGAGCCGGAGAGTCCTGTCACTGCATCGAGCCATTTTTCAGGAATAGTAACGACTTCCCCGACTGCTTGGAACAGATGTTCCGCCTGACGAATATGCTCGGAGGTTGCCCGAGCCCCCCCAGCGATTGCCGTCATGCCCCACCCAACGGTGGCTGGCGTATTGGGCATCGCGCGAATAACGGGCTGCGTGGAGAAGATTGCTTCGAGTCTTGTCAAAGAAACCCCTGCCAAAATCGAAATAATGAGTGGTGATGTCGTCTCGCTCAAAACGTCTTGCAGTTGGGTCGCAACCTGAGATAGCACCTGGGGTTTAACTGCCAGCAGCAAGCATTCACTCGAGATGACCGCGCGATTATCATCGGTGACCTGAACGCCATAAGTTGAGGTCAGATAATTTCTGCGATCGCTAACGGGATCACTGACCAAGATTTTTTCCGGTGCATATTGCCCTTGAGCGATTAACCGCGAAAAGATAGCCTCACCCATCATGCCGCCACCAATCACGCCTAATTGAACTGAGTCCGCCATATTCTCTAACCTCTAATGCTTTACGCTCAATATACATAGCTTTTTCCAGATCGCTGAGGGCATCATTTATTCTGAGTTGCTTACTTTCAAAGTGTTCTGGCGTGAAACTTCCCCTTTTCACAAGTGGCGGCTGCTAACTTTGCTCGACCAAAAAAAGAGGAAGCAGCCCAGAGCCGTGTCCACTTTTTTCGAAATTTGAAACAAAAGCGTTCGCCAGAGCGCGTAGGACACGTCGTATTTTGAATTGCCGAAATTTAAAGCGGCAAGACAAACAAAAGCTCCC
>JBCDHF010000379.1:0-4603 GCA_038750375.1 Cyanobacteria bacterium P01_H01_bin.15 | reverse complement strand
CTGATGCCGGATTCTAAAAATAAAGGTCGCAGTTGGGTCCAGTGAAAGCAGCTCAGGAGCGATCTTTGTAGACTTCTCGGCAATGTTTACACTGCAGAACCTTGAGCACAGAATTTTCATTATCGATTTCATATCGAATACGATAATCTCCCACCCATAGTCGATATTGGTTTCCATAGCCTTTCAGCCTTAAAGCACCGGGAGGGCGAGATTCCATTTTGAAAGCTAAGAGTTTCTCTGCAACTCGCTTGCGCGTTGACTAGGGTAGCGGCTTAATTTGCTTTTGAACTGATTTAGAAATAACGACTGAGTAAGTCATCGCATCACCAACGCTCAGGTCGCTTCAGCTTCGACAAATTCGTCAATCGTCATGTATTCGCCCTGGCTATACTCAAGCTGTACTGCTTCGATCTCAGTTTTGGTGACGGCATCTTCTTGATATTCTGCTTCTTCAGCTTCAAATACTTGCTGTTCAATAATTTCGAGAAGTTGGTGCTTGGCCTGTAGATCTAAGGCACTCATGGCCTGAATCAGAGTATCCAGAGAAATTTGCAAATTGACCGTTGCACTCATGATTGCTCTTTGAAAGGGCTGATTCGACTGTGTCGGATTCCGGGGGCCGATGACGGGTTCGCCGCGCTTTTCTTTGTCGGCTAGTTCGAGGTTGAGGGCGAGGAGTTTTTCGAGCAGGTCGTCGTCGGGGGCTAAAGCCGTAGGCTTGCAGGAAGATCGTATCAACCTGTTTGTGGAGCTGGCAGAGCTAGCGGTTGGTTTGGTCAAAGTAGGATTTGTCGAGTTTGGTAATGCTCCATTTGATCAAGAGCTGCAAACGCTCGTTTCACCGTAGCGGCTCCCAGTAGTCTAAATAGCCAAACATCGGCTCGATAACTTTTCAAATATTCTCTTAAGCCGGGTGTAATCAAGTCTCAAACTACTCTCTTCCCGTGGTAATTCAGCGTATTGAATATCCCAGAGTAAAAAGAACAGTGGTTTCGAGGGTTGAAATTGTTCCTGTCCCAAGCTGTCCCAGCTTTTTGAAAAGCCTGGTTCTGTCAAGCACGCGGATTTGATGGCATAGAACTACAGAATCCTGGTTTAGTCCTCCTTCGCCTTTGGTAATTTGCACACAGGTTGGCAGTGCGGCCCGTCGTAGATTGCTGGTGACAGGAATCGTAATAATCGTTGTTGTGAATTTAGCCAGGGTGCTTTCTTGAAACACAATGACAGGACGAGTCCCGGCCTGTTCTGATCCTTTTGTGGGATTCAAATTAGCCAGCCAAACTTCTCCACGATTAAAGCTCATGCTTGATCATCTTGCGCTAGCTGACTGGCGTAGTCAGCTAATCCAGCTTCGGCAAGCTGATGATCTTCGTCAGCAAATTCTTGATAAAGGCTGGCGAATTGAGCCAAATCTGGCGTTGGTTGCTGAAACCGGCTGCGGAATTTAAGAAAGGCGATGTATTCAGCAAGTTGAGAGAGCTGGACATTATCAAGATGGTCGATTTCTTGCTTAAGGGTTTCTTTGGTAACTTGCATCGGTCATTCTCCTAATTGCACTGCTGTATTTGATTGTGTCGGATCCCAGGGGCCGACAACCGCCTCACCGCGCTTCTCTTTGTTGGCGAGGTCGAGGTTGAGGGCCAGGAGTTTGTCGAGCAGGTCGTCATCGAGGCTAAAGCCGTGACAGGGGCATCAAGCTGTTTGTGCAGTTTGTAGAGCTGGCCGTTGGGTTCGTCGAAGTAGGCATTATGGAATTGGATGAGGCCCAACTGTTTTTGCTCCATTTGCTCGCTGCGGTAGTGGTGGAGTTGCAAGGCTTGGTCATGAATGACTTGGGCAAGGGGGCAGGGGGCGTTGGGGGAAGGGGAAGGTTTTGAAGCCGGTTGTTGTGGGTGTGAGGGGATGCATTGTTATGCGGCAGAGTGAGAAGCCCCTATTTCTACGCTAACGGAATCAAACCGGGCATCACCAGGTTTGTAAGAAAGTAACTCCATCCCAATCGGTTCTCCGGTGTCAGCATCTTTGATCAAAATGACACCGTCGCCCAGTTCGGTACAGAGTTGATTAGCGCGCGGATTTTGCCAAAAGACAGTGAGCAGCTCCATTTCTGGTTCGTAGAATACTTTTACTTGGGCCATAGGGTGACTCCTTCTTTGATGGCATCAGTTTGATAAGCGGTGATGAGAAATCCATCTCCATTTAAACGTCGAGCAACAACCACGACCCAGCGTTGTGTTTTGCGAAGACGGTAAAATAGCAACACTTCCCCATCACGACTGCTTTGACGAATCTCATCGGGGCTCTGAAGGGTTTGCCTGACGAAATCCTCAAGTATGGCAATGTCAGGGTGTTTGGCGATGAGTTTTTGCCAGTAAAGGTCGCTGGTTCTAACTGTGAAACCAAGGGGAGTTTTGATTTCAAAACGGGTCATGGTTGCTCCTGGGTCGGATCCCACGGCCCGATAACTGCCTCACCGCGCTTTTCTTTGTCGACTAGCTCTAGGTTGAGGGCGAGGAGTTTTTCGAGGAGGTCGTCGTCGGGGCTAAAGCCATAGGCTTGAAGTACCAAGGCGTCGAGCCGTTTGTGGAGCTTGTAGAGCTGGCTGGCGGGTTCATCGAAGTAGGCGTTGTAGAGTTTGGTGATGCCCCACTGTTTTCGTATTGCATGTCCATTACTGAACTGACAATGCATATTCAGCATTTCCATCGACCATTTGAATTTTTTGTTCTAAGCGGACAACATATCCGATAAAACCGATATTAGAGCCATTTTCGAGTTTAAATGCTTTAACTACGTTAGAGATTGTAGATTTTTGCTCAGCACTAAGCTCATCTATCACGAGCATGACTTGCAAACTAGTTCTGAATGCTTGTAACAGTGACTCCTGTATTTCAAGTGCGACTCTTTGCTCTCTTAGATCTGGATGTAGGTCTCTAATCCAATTCGTAATTTTCCTCTGAGTCGCTTCATTATCGTAGATGTAGTCAATTATTTTTTGTGTCCATCTTTTAGCTGTTCTTTCTCTAATCTGTCGATCAGTAACAACGCTAAAGCTTGAAGCAAATTTCATGAGCTGAGGGATAATATGCCCATTAAGATATGTGCTTTTTTCTAATGTGCGTGTTTTCTTTTCCCCGTAGCATTCGTATTCAATCAAATTGATTTGGAAAGGGATATTGGTTTTGCCTCGATAAATGATTAGCAATGCATCAGGTATAGTTCTAATGCCAGTGATAAATTCTTGCTCTTCAGACTGTATACCTTCTGTGATAAACATCCGATTGTCTGGTATCAATAGAGTCTTAGATTCAGGATATTGGGGAAATAGAGAATAAAAGTTTTTGTTGGCTAATTTTTCGAGCCCGCGAATTTTATCTGTTTCATTCAAAAAGCTCACGGTCTGAAAAGTGCCCATGATTTTGATCTCAGCATCAGGAACCTCGGTTAAGACATCATCCTCCACTTCAATTTCATCGACTTCAATCTCATCAGGCTCAATTTCATGCTGATTCTGTTCAGTTGAGATCTCGACACCATTAAACCTGTATAGTTCACTTTGACGAAGATTGTTAAAGGTTTGATTGAGAAGCTCCCAAACTCTTTCATCCACTATGGGTTTGGCCATTTGCATATATTTTAATGACCAATACTTGCCTCCAATCTCAGACAATATTTTCAATTCAAAAGGTCTACAGAATTCGATGTCTGTAAGTTTTAGACAATGCACATATGCCGCTCCGTCTGGCCAGGGTTTGAGATCTGTAATCTCGTCTAATCTAGCCTTCACGCCGCAATAGGTTTTTTTGTTGACCTTGACAGCTAGATAGACTGTTTCTCCTGGATTCGCACCTCTCGACAAGAAACCGGCAACTTGATGCTGAATACACAAATAATAGTTTTCTAGAGATTTGCCACAATGCAAGATTCTGTATGTCATTTTCAGCAGCCATGAAATAACAATAGACATTCTTGACGCAACCAACTATCGCGGAGGATTTGATATAGCTCACCCATGCGACCGGCAGCTTTTTCAATCACTTCCACCTGATTGTTGCCAAAGACCGACTGGCGTTCGGTGACTTCCATAAAGCCAAACGTAGCGACGCGATCTGGCAGGTTGGCCAGGGCAACGGTGTCGATGGGAGTGTCGATTTGCGTATCAAAGTCGTAGACCCAAAACTCATCAAAGTTGCACAGCATCACATAGCGGGGACGGTTGGGCACGGCCCGCTGCCAGTAGTCAAAGGCTTGGGAATAGTGCTTAGTGAGGTCGGCTCCGCGCTTCTTCATTTCGATCAGCACGCGGGGCTTCCACACCAGGTCAGCAAAGCCAGTTTTGCCCTTTTTGCTACCCTTGTGGATACGTTCTTCGTAGGCTGCTCCCGCTTCGATCGCCCCCTCGTGCCCAAATGCCCGAAAGAACTTGTCGAGAAAAAGCTGTGCTTCGCCTTTTTCGTCCCCTTTGAGATATTCACCCACATATTGAACAAAGGTGTGAAGGCGCTGTTGAGTTTTAGTCATGACTGGCGGGGGGAGGAGCTATCTCTAAAATGCCCTAGTCAGCTTTACGGTCTGACAAGCATAGGAACCTTGTCGCCTGATG
>JBCDHF010000378.1:0-4610 GCA_038750375.1 Cyanobacteria bacterium P01_H01_bin.15 | reverse complement strand
GGTCTGTGGCTTGATCTTCAACCGAAGGATTCCACCAGCTATCAAAATGAAACACTTGATTTGCCTGGGTTAGGGTAATGCCCACACCACCCGCTTTAAGCGACAACACAAACGCCGAGGGCTCTGTCTCTGGATCTTGAAATTCTGAGATCGCAGCTTCGCGTTTTTTGCGAGTAGTTCCCCCGTGAATGTAGTAAGTGTTGCACCGACACACTTGACGCAGATGTTTTTCCAGCACTGCCCCCAGCTCTCGGAACTGGGTAAAGATCAACAGGCTTTCTCCTTCCGCCATCGCTTCCTCAACCATTTCCGTCAGGCGCGCTAATTTATGCGATCGCGCCGGACTAAACTCGCTGTCGTCTTGGAGAAAATGGCGGGGATGATTGCAAACCTGTTTGAGTTTGGTGAGGGCCGCCAAAATCAGACCCTTGCGTTGAATTCCTTCAGCTACATTCAACTGTCCGTCAATATCTTTAACCACCGCCTCATACAGAGAAGCCTGCTCCTTGGTTAAGTTGCAAAATAGCTTTTGTTCAACTTTATCGGGCAGATCGGCAATCACGGCGCGATCGGTTTTGACCCGTCGGAGAATAAATGGCTCCACTAGTTTTTTCAAAATGATTGATTGGCCCATGCTGCCGCTTCGTTGGATCGGGGTTTCAAACCGACGACGAAATTGGGTTTGGTTGTCGAGATAGCCGGGATTTAAAAAATTGAATATCGACCAGAGATCTAGTAGGCGGTTTTCGATGGGGGTGCCAGTTAACGCTAAGCGATGGGTCGCCTCAAACTTGGCAATGGCTTTGGTCACCGCCGCTTTCGGATTTTTAATATTTTGCGCTTCATCCAGTACAATGCGATGCCAGGAAATATCCTTGAAGAACTTGGAATCCAGACGAGCTAAGGCAAACGAGGTAATAACAATATCGTGTTCCTGGCAGAGATTTTTAAATTGTTTAAGGTCTTTTACGCGATTCCCGCCATGATGAACAGTGGCCGTTAAAGACGGTCCAAACCTCTGAACTTCATGAAACCAGTTGCCCAACACCGAAGTCGGCGCCACCAAGAGCGTGGGGGGCAATTTTTCACGCTTAGTTAGAGCCTCTCGTTCCTGCAGGAGTCGAGCAATAATCTGAATCGTTTTGCCCAAGCCCATATCATCGGCAAGACAGCCATTTAAACTGAGGCTTTCGAGAAATTGCAGCCAAGAGAGTCCACGCTTTTGATAGTCGCGCAGCTTGCCCTGAAATTTTTTAGGGTTAGGCGCCAATTTAAGTTGGGCTTTATCATCGAGCTTGGCGAGCATGTCCGTCAGGGCATTTTTAGGATCGCACTCAACCTCCAGCTCATCATCGGAGGTTTGCCCCGTCACTTTCATAAAGTCCAATAAACTCAGCTCGGGATTTTCCTGCTGCTGAGTCTTCCAAAACTCCAGCATTTGCTGCATTTTGTCTTGATCAAGCTCTAACCACTGTCCTCGAAAATGAACCAGCGGCGTTTTGGCTTGAACCAGTTGTTCCCACTCTTGTTCAGTGACCGTTTCGCTCCCAATCGCCAGCTCGTAGTCGTATTTCACCAGATTATCTAGAGAAAAATAGTTTTTTCGCTGGCTGGGACCGCCACTTATCGATTTCCCCTGAGCTTTTAATCGGACCTTCGCCCGCTGTCGTCCTTGGGGAGTCCACCAAGCTGGAACCAGAGTTTTGTAACCCGCATTTTCGAGGATCCAAGCCGATTCTTTGAGAAACTCAAACGCCGCCGCCAAATCGAGAGTGATGCCCACCGGCTGATCGGTTTCCAGACCCTGCCAAAGCGTGGGATAAATTCGAGCGGCATAGCCCAAGTCCATTAAGAGATTTTGGGTAAAGGTTTCGCCGAATTGCTTTTGGAGCGACTGTTGTTGAGTCGGACGCATCCGCCAATAGTCAGTCAGCGTTAGCCGCAGGGAGGGATCTTGCTTGGGCGCGACTTCAAACTGAATCTGCCAAGGGTCTTCTGCTTTAGCCGGATCGAGCAAATGAAAATATAAGGTGTAGTCACGATCGGATTGGGCACGAATAATGCGATCGCGCCAGACTTGCCATTGCTCTAATTGGTTAAGACGAGCCGTTGATGTCCAATAGGTTTTGCCATTGCCTGATTGCCAGCACTCCTCAATCAAAGAATCGGCGATGGTTTGCTGAAATCCTTTGGTGAGCGGGGTCTGCATCACAATATCGGTCAGCAGACATTCTGAGAAATGGAGTAGCAAATAGTTGCGATTGTAAAACTGAGTGTGTTTCTTCGGTTCCGCCATGCCCGCCGCGCAGAGTCGAGGCATATAATCCACTACGTCTTCAACCAGTTCCTCAAATTCTTCGCCAATAAACTCCCAACCCGGATAAATCTCAAAATAGTCTTGAGATCCCATCGACTTTTTTCGACCGGCCGGTTTTCGGGTTGGCGATCGCAACTCTCGATATTTCAAGAAGGGAATATAGGCGTCTTTGTAAATCAGCCGTTTCAGTGCCTGCGTGAAATAAACCCAAAACAGCAAATCAGAGCCCAGCTGCAAGTCACTTAATCGGTTCAGTGCTATGAAGTGCAGCATGTTGAGAACTGGGATGATGCGATTGCGCACCGTGATTCGTTGAGCCCGATCCAAAGCCGAGACCGCAAGACAATCGACTTCCCAAAATTGAAGTTCAGATTCCTCAGGAGGAGTGTCTTCTTCTAGAAAGCGGGACAGCGCCAAAGACGGTAGCGGCTGGTTATCAACCGTCGGTAAACAGAAATAACAAGACTGAATCAGCTTTTCGAGGGGCGCTTGGTGAGCCGTCGAAATCCCTAAACCCCTTACCAGCGAAGACGCTAATTCTTCCGGCGTTGCTTGCCAAGGATGGCGCGAACTGGCTTGTCGAAACTCATGTTTTTCTAGTCGCTCCGCCCAAAAATAGAAAGCTCCGCCCCGAACAAAGTCTTCCTCTGTATCGGGAATCCAAGTACCGTGAAGGATCTGCATCGCTTTACAAAAACGTTCTACCGACATAGACTGCCAGACCGCAGAATCAACCTCACGCAGTGCGTAAGTTCGCTTGAATCTTAGACAGCACTGACCGTGTTTAGTCGCCGTTAGCGTCGATCTAGCTTTAAGTCAAAATAGGTTGGCAATCTCCCACATCTTAGTAAGGAGTGAATGATTTGGATTCGCCCGAGCTATTCAATCCGAAATCTTGCCTAAATTCTTTGACCCTTCATATCGGCAAGATTTTGTCCTTTAAACGCCAGCCCAACTTTTTCGTAGTGAAAGCAGTGACCGAGCAAGATCAAAATTTAAAGCGTTTGAATAGACAATGATGAAGCCGATTAATCCGAGATCAGCCAGAGCTAAAAAATTAGCGAACCGCTACGCCGTTTTACCTCAGTTCATGACCTGGAATATCCAGAAGGGAACTGACAGGTCCTGCTTAAAAGTTTCCGATCGAAGCCGGTTTACTGCCGCAGGATGATTGATTCCCGAGTCATAAAAAACATAGACCAAAGAACTTTATTGGCAGCCACCAACGCAGTAGTCCACTAATTAATAGTCATCATAACCACTTTGCTCAGATTTTTTCAGCGCACCTGTACGGTTGAAATGAGCGAAATATTCTGCTAAAGGTCAACGCGATTAGACGGCATCAGGAGATTGGGGACGTCCGAGGAAAAATCGCACTAAAAAATACGCTAAACATTCGAAAATCACTAATTTGAAGCCCGCACTTTCTCGCCACCAGCGGGTCGGATCAAAGTCTTGACAAGGAATGGCAATCGCACCGATTTGAATCTCTGGTCCGAGGACTTGACGGTATAGCAACCGGCTGCGACGGCTATGTACGTCCAGCGAGATCAAATTGAAGCGGGTGATCGTTAAGGGAAGCGGATTGTCGGCAAGCCACTCTTTGACTCGATTGGCCATCGCAAAAGTCCGCTGCCGTTGAACGCGCTGGGTCAGAGCAATCGGGAAAATTTTGCTCGGCTCAATGCCCAATTTGACGAAGGTTTCAGCCGAAACTTGAGCATGGCTTTCATAGGCAACGAGCAAACTCCCCTTCGCTAACGGCAGTCCGACCGTAAGCAGATAGTCATAATTGTCACGTTGAAAAATAGCGGCGGCTTCTCGTAGCGCATAGTCGGGTAACCACCCTTCCACCACTAAAACTCGGCTATCGACCGGTGCTTGAACCGATAAAAAGCGATGAACGTTCAGTACTGCGATTGCAAACGTCAGACTCAAAATGCCGAGCAGCAATAACCAACCCTGCCAGCTTAAGGTCCACAGCGGCTTGTGAACGAATAAACCCCCAAACGCCGTCTCCATCAATTAAGAGGGTTGCTTTTTCAGATATTCAAACACCGACTTATCCCCAATGTCTGGCGGAATTGCTTGAAAAGCCTTCCGCAGCGCAAACACAACAAAAAGAACAGCCCAGATCGCGAGCAAACTTTTTTCGACTGTTGGCGGCAACACGCCAAAAAGATGTCCCAATAGCAAAGCGGGAACTAAGGGCGTTAGTAATTTCGTTTCTAGCCGATTAAAACAAAAGGCTTCTTTAAAGAAAATTCCGGTCAACGCAGCAAACAAAAACCCC
>JBCDHF010000377.1:0-4636 GCA_038750375.1 Cyanobacteria bacterium P01_H01_bin.15 | reverse complement strand
CCAAATACTGCAAAGACCCATCAGGTAAAAACCGAACGCGATCACCCGTTCTGTATATGCGACTATCGGGGTTGTCTAAAAATGGATTGGCAGTAAAGCGAGCCGTTGTCAGCTCTGGGCGTTGCCAATATCCTCTCGTAACGCCAACACCTCCAATATACAGTTCACCGGGAATCCCGACCGGAACCGGTTGCTGCTCTTCATCCAGCACATAATATTGGAGATTTTGAATCGGGTTTCCTATGCTAATGGGCTTTTGAGGTTGAACTCGATAGAAAGATGAGAAAATGGTAGCCTCTGTAGGCCCATAGAAATTCCAAAGACGAACATTTTTAGCGAGCAGGGCATCCGCCAAGGAACTTGATAAGGGTTCTCCACCAGAAACCAGCGTTAAATTTTGGGCTCCGCCCCAACCCGCATGGAGTAGTAGTTGCCACGTACTTGGTGTTGCTTGGGCATAGCTCGGCTGCTCCGAATCAAGGATGCGAGCTATTTCAAGGCCATCTCGGACTGTATCTTCTCGGGCGAGCAAGAGAACACCACCAGTCACTAAGGGTAAAAATAGTTCTCCAACGGCGATATCAAAAGATAAAGACGTTAGAGCTAAAAACGTGTCATCAGAACCAAACCCAGGTGATTGCGACATCGACGAGAGATAATTAACGACCCCACGATGTGGTACAGCAACGCCCTTTGGGTTTCCCGTTGAACCCGACGTATAAATTACATAAGCCAAATTATCGGGTTTAATGGTTGAATCAACTGAAAGGCTTTCTGTTTTCGATATCTCTGAACAATCGATATTTAAAGTACTTTGAGGCACGGACATCTCTTTAAACAATGGCCGCAGTTCCTCCTGAGTCAGAAGCAGAGCTATCTTAGAATCTTGGATAACGTATTTAAGCCGTTCGGTAGGATAGGTCGGGTCAAGTGGTACATAGGTACAACCTGCTTTGAAGATTCCCAAAAGGGCAGCCACTAAATCGGGGGAGCGTCGTAAACTAATTCCAATTAGAGATTCTTGTGCAACTTTTAATGAGTGCAAATAATGAGAAATTTGATCCGCTCGATGATTGAGTTCTCGATAGGTTAAAGATTGTTTTTCAAATCGCAGAGCAATCGCATCGGGTGTCTTAGAAACTTGTTCCTCAAAAAGTTCATGGATGCACTTGTCTTTAGGGTAGTCAACTGCCGTATCATTCCACTCGATTAATAATTGTTGACGCTCCACATCGGTTAACAGGGGAAGAGTGGAGATCGCTTGAGTCGGAGTCGCTAGAATTCCCTGTATCAATCGCCTGAAGTGTCCGGACATTCGTTCAATCGTTACTGGATCAAATAAAGCCGTGCTGTAGATCCAATGTCCCGTTATTTGGTCGTCCTCGTCCTCGTGCAGATGTAAGGTGATGTCAAATGCAGCGAAGTCCGAACTAGACTCAAGCGAGTGCCAATTTCTCGCAGCTGGCGTCTTCCGCTGCAGTACAAAGAAAGCCTGGAATATTGGTGTAAAGCTCAAATTCCGTTCAGGCTTTAGGCTTTGCAGCAATTGTCCAAACGAAACATCTTGATGATGATAAGCATCAATGACGGTTTGTTTGATTTGTTGCAGAAAATCTTTGAAGATGGCTGCCTGGGTTATCTGACCACGAATCACCAAGGTATTAGAAAAATAACCCAGCATCTCTTGAACCTCTGGTCGGTTCCGGTTTGCAATGGGGGTGCCTACGGTAATATCGGTTTGGCCTGAATAGCGAAACAACAGGACCTGAAATATCGCCATCAGGGTCATAAATAGGGTACAGCCCTGCTCTTCGCTAAATGCTTTGAGCCGTCTTGCCAAATCGGCGTCTAAGGACCATTGCACTTTCCCCCCGGCATCGGACTTGACCAACGGACGAGGTCTATCAGTGGGTAATTCCAACAATACTGGCACATTCGCTAACTGCTGACACCAATACTTTAGCTGGGCTTGCCTATGATCGTTTTTCAACTCATGTCGCTGCCAATAGGCAAAGTCAGCATATTGGATGGGTAAATCTACTAGCGGTGGGACGGCACCTTTTTGAAAGGCCTCATATAAAGTTTCTAGTTCATCCCTAAAAATTTCTTGAGACCAATCATCGAATACCATGTGATGAAAAGTCAGCAACAAGATATGCTCATCATCGCTCAAATGTAATAATTTAGCGCGAACGAGTGTTTCTCGGGTAATGTCGAAGGGTTCTTGAACTATTTTCCGGACCCATTTTTGAATTAGTCCCTCACTTTCAGCGGCATCGAACTCTTTTAAATTAATTGTCTCTAGTTTAAGAGTTAGCCTAGGCAAAATCTCTACGCTGGGTTCCCCTTCTCTGTCGGGAAAACGCGATCGCAAAACCTCATGACGCCGGACAATTTCATTCAAAGCGTCTTGTAATGCTTCTAACTGTAGCTCCCCACGGAAGCGTAAGTTGCACGGACGATTATAAGCTGGACTTGTCGGGTCCGTTTGATACTGCAACCACATGTACTGTTGCGCGAATGAAAGAACTGGTTTTTCTGAATCGGGACGTGAATGAATTGGGTCACGAGGTTGCTGAAATTTATCAGTTAATTTCTGGCGGTTCTCTTGGTTGAATTTAGAGAAAGATTCGTTGGAAGATGCCATGATAATAAAATTTAAGATGGTGAGAGAAAGGTAATGATGCTTATATGGCGGACGACACCGTCGTAAGAGGGCGGCTGCGTGCCAGAATGCCCTAGAATTAGGCAACTCCAGATCAGAAGTGACCTAAGCGATCTGGCGAAAGCTATAATTCTTGCGAGAAGGGGCTTTTGTTCCAAAATACGTGAACTAATCTCGTATTTATCAAGCGATAGACCTGTTGGGTAATCAGCGGAAAGAATGGCTGAAATGCTTTCCAAGTAGGGATTTGAGTTTTTCTAGCTTGAGTATACCTGTAAACTTTTACCTATAGGCATTGCAACCATTTTAATTTCGATTTTCCAACAGGCCTAATCATTAGGGATAATTATCTTCTCTAAGGAATGATATCCAATTTTCAGAATTCAGATCTCCAAAAGTGAGCATTCTGGGCACTGTTGCAACTTTGATCGAAGCCATTAAGCATCTTCTGTAGAACCCATGCCATATGCAGTTAATCCAAAAATTTCAGGGTCTGTTGCAAAGTTAGTGGGGTGGCCGAGAAATGCTAATCTGAAGCAACTTGGCAGAACTAGCTACCAGTTTTGGGGGGTCTGTAGAGTTGGACTCTCACTACAAACGCTTACAGCGCTTCTTCCGAAAATTCGAGTTCAATTACTACGACTTTGCCGAAGAAAGAGCGTTAGAGTTGTTGGAAAATAGAAAATAAAATCGCAGAAACGCCTATGAGCAAAAGCTTAAAGGGATTCAAGTTAAAATGGGCTCGAAAGTCATTCCTAGTGAGCGTTTCAGCTATTTTTCCTGGTTATTACTCGACAAGTCTATTGAGTCCCTAACCACCGAAGTTAATGATTTGCAACAAAACTACTGAGAAAAACTGAAAAAATCAGACAGTTTCAGTCTGGCAGCTTGCCGTCGTCTTTGCGATATTGGAAGTCAACAATCACCTCAGAAAAAGATCACCTAGTAGGCATCTTGCTTTTGTTGTTGTTTGTTTGTTGAATTCTGCTCATCTTCGAAGTAAGCAGATTCGGCTTGTTCCACCTAAACAAATGCCCGATGATAATTCATAGCTACGACTCCAGTTACCACCAACAATTCACAAGAAGCCCGTTTAACCATCGATGCTCGTTCCCTTTCTTGGCAGAAAATCCTGGGAGGCATGCGGCACATTGGTCAAATGCAGCTCTTCCGGTTCTGTCGCAAAAAAAGAATTAGGTCATAAAATCCTTCTACCCTAGCTGTATCTATGTAGCGATTCCGAAGATTTTGTGGATGAAAGAGATCTGTCCTGTCACATCATCTCTATCGACACCTTGAATCTGTCCTTTACCTATCATCGCCACAGGTTCGTACCCCTTTAGGGTGCGTCGGGCTGTATTGAACGAGCCTAAGCCTAAACCGGGTTTGACTAGTACTTTTGATAAAGCGATAGTCTTGTTCAACTTGATGGTTCAATTACTTGACGAGTCGGGGTCCGGTTTGTCCTGGAAGGGCTTTTGGCGTTGCATAATGTGGGGATGAAGCATAATGAAGGGGGAACGTAAAAGGAAAACCGCCAATGGAATGTCCAGAGTGCAAATCAAGCAATATTCGCAAAAACGGAATCCGTCGGGGTAAACTGAAGCATCTTTGCGCCGACTGTGGTCGCTAATTCGTTGAAAACCTGAAAATCATGCGATGGCTACAGCGATGACGTTCGTCAGCTTTGCCATCGCATGATTTTCAGTGGCATGGGCTATCGCGGTGTGGAAAGAGTGACCAATTGTGGAACGAGATCAAAGGCTGGGATGGCTACTTTTGGGTGACAGACGGCTGGGCAGTCTACCTAGGGTTTATTCCCGAAGGAGACCTGATAGTGAGTAAGACGTATATGACAAGGGTGGAAGGGGAAAATACGAGACTGAGGCACTACTTAGCGAGACTGCACAGGAAAACGTTGTGTTTTTTGAAGTCAGTGGAGATGCTCAAACATGGAGTGAGGTTACTAAT
>JBCDHF010000376.1:0-4661 GCA_038750375.1 Cyanobacteria bacterium P01_H01_bin.15 | reverse complement strand
GCGCGACTTTAGCCACCGACATAACAGTGACGCTGCTAGCTGCCAAACTCGCGACACCTACAAGATATAGCCAGAAACGGTGCTGAATACCCATAAATCAACCTCCCAGAGACCAGATATAGCGTCTCAGTTGTGCAGTATGCCGCAGTTCGCCTGTAGTTATATCAGATCTGTCGAAATTCGGATCAGCAGCGAGGCCAAAAGTTGTGGATAGAGCGCTGCAGATACACCGGGCGTAATTATTGGCAAAGGCTGTTTAGAGAATCGGGGGAGCTGGGCGATGGAGGAACGGGCGACAGCCGTTTATCCGTACGGGGAGATGATGGGGGTTGCTACAATAAATTACTCGGAGCCTTTTCGAGAATGCTGAGGCCGTTTGTTGCCACTGTCTTGTTCAGAGTGGAGCTGCGACCTGGTTACGGACGGTTTGATTGAAACTTGGGAAACCCATTGAAAGACGACGGTGACAGCATGACAACCCTGCCTGACCCCAGTGCCGAACGCATCGCCAACGCACAGTTTCAGCGACCGACTGGGGTAGTGCTCAAAGGACAATTTACTGAAGTTTTGCGATCGCCCAAGGGCAAAATCAAGGGCCTGCAATTGCGCACGGCTACTGATACCTATGCCATCAAATTGCCCAAATATTTGCGGCCGATGCTGGTGCGCGAACTCACACTGCTAGATTTTGTGGAAGTTTGGGCATACCCTGATGAGGAAAAATGGCGCGGCATTAATGTGGCGCCGCTGCCGGAGCGGGAGGCGTCAGCTCTGCGGGCCGCTTGGGAAGTCGCGGGAATAGCCCCCGCGATCGCGCCCGATTCAGATCATGCCTCTCCGGCCAACGCGCCATTGCCGCCGCTGCGCGTGCAAGTTTGTCGCAAGGGCAAATGCGCTAAGCGGGGCGGACAAGAGATTATTCGCGCTTTGGAAACCGCGATCGCTGCTGATCCGCAGTTGCGAAACGTATCGGTCGTCGGTGTCGGCTGTATGAAAGCTTGTAAAAAAGGTCCCAATATCAAGCTTTCCAACTCTTCAAAAGTAATTGGCGGGGTCACTCCCAGCGATGCTTTGACCATAATCCAACGGCACGCTTAAGAGCATCTCCAAGCAAGAATTTACCGCCCGTAGGGTGCGTCACGCTACGCTGACGCACCGCTTGAGGGAATTTACCAGCTCAACTTAAGGCTGTCGGGCGTCAGGAAATGATCCAAATGATAAGCCCGCTCTTCCGTCTTCAGCAGCAGTTGTTCTAACAGATAGCGCGTTGCGCGATCGCCCAAACTTTCTGCCTGTCCGGCTAAGCGGCGCAGTAGTTGGATCATGGCCCGCTCTGCTGCCAAGTCATGACTGATCATGATACGGCAGCGATAAACGTCGTCATCTTCGGATTCAAAACAGCAAAGCTCTGCTAGCTTGGCAAACGAGACCGCTGGCACGCCGCCTAAACCGTGAAGTCGTTCTCCTACTTCGTGAGCGTGCTCTTGAACCTCCTCATAACTTTCCGAAAAATAGTTATGCAGCATGTAATATTCTGAGCCTTCCACTACAAAATGGTGCTTTTGATATTGCAAGTATAGGGCCATAAAGCTGGCGTAGGCGATGCTCAAACCCTCGATGATGGGCTCAGTGACGGCTTTTTCAAGCAGGATGGAGTTGTCGGCGACCTCTCCAAATGCCTGTAAATGATTTTCGGTAATCGGCATGTTCATCCTCTCTTCAATAACAAATAGTTGATTTCAGCAGCGATTCAACTGTAGAACTCTCAACAAGTATCTGTTAATCTTAGCGCTATTTTTCATATTTCATGCAGTAACTAAGCAGCAAAAAAACGTACGCGACAAAATATTTTTTTGCTATTGAAATCAACTTTCAATAGTTGACCTGCGTATTGAAAACAGCTTTCAACAGTGCACTTTAAGGAAATCAGAAATCATTCTCAACAACGCATCTCAAAGGATTTTGAGAACAAATTTCAATAAACGAAGATTTAGAATTCACTTTTCTAAATTCGTTTTTGCAGTTCGGCTTCCAGTTCCATCTGCTCAGCCTCAGTGCCCGCTAATAGAACGCTGATTGTTCCCGATTGGATGGTTCCCCAGTTAATCAAAATAATGCCTTTTTGTGCCGTGGAATTATAGGCAATATCGCTGATTTTTAATTCTTTCAGCGATCTCAATTTGGTTTTATAGGTACCGGTACTCCACATGGGAATATTCAGCCTTCTGGCGATAATCGTCGGATAGGAGGAGCCATTAAATCGAGGATTGCATTCAATGGCGACATAGTGAGTGCCAGTAGGGTGTGGAACGACGGCAACATCTACGGCAAAAATGCCTTTCATACCGCGATCGCCCATCCATGCGGCAAACGCCTCTACTTTTTCCCAAGGATTATGCGGTGAAGGATAACGATTGCCTTTGTGAACGCAGCCATCCAAAACCTGTTCAGAGATAAGCAGCGGTTCAATTTTCCCGTCAGCAACAACTTGATATTGCAAATTGAGAAATGCTGAGGCCTGTACCTCAGCTTGAATCTGCAGTGGTTCGTCAGATTCCAACTGGTCAAAAGCCTGAGCCAAAGCAGCAGCATCAGGACAGCGCTGGATGCCAAAACCATGATCGGAAACCGCTGGCTTAACAAAACAGGGAAACATTATTTCACTACAGGCTTTAGCCGTCGCTAAATCAGGAAAACGTAGCGTTTTAGGGACCGATATGCCTAACTCTTCTGCTATTTGGATAAAGTTATTTTTAGAGTTAATAAACTCAACAAGTTCTCGAAAGCAAGCATCCCATTTCTGAAACATTTGGCGATACTTATTATGGGCATTGATGACATCACCAAAAAAGTAAACGCTAATTTCATAATCAGGATGCTGATCTAAAACTTCAACGGCTACATCCCAAATAACATCATGGGTATGAGGCAATCCTATTTGCTCATAGTGATCAACAATAAAAGCCCAGTCCGGCCGCAATTCTTCGGCTAATTGAATCTTGTCTTCTGGAGTGGTAATTCCAAGGGCTCTGCCTGCATAGAGTTGACTAACAACGTTGCGATCGTGGGTATAGAGCGTAATGTCATGATTGTAAATTTTCATGGGAGCAAGGGCGACTCATAAAAAGGGGACAAAAGAATGACAGATTTAGTAGCCTATTAATATTAATCAATCATTGGAAGAAATTAGCTATCTCTTAGAGATGATTTTCTAGGATAAACCGCAAATGACTTCAAGATTTTTATAGAGTAGAAAATTAACTGGTCTAGATTTTCTACTGAATTTAATTTGAGATATGAAGACTGCCGATATCACGTTGCTGAAGTTAAGAAAAAATCTCTAAATTACAGAGGGTTTAGACAAAATAGCAAGCCTTTATCAACCGAAGATTGGGCGACTTTTACTAATGAGCTATTGCTGACTCCTGTAAAGCTAGTCAAGTTATTCCTAAAGTGCATTCAACCAGAAAGCCGGTGCTTCAAAGCGGTTATTACTTCACCTACAGCGGCTATTTTGCAAAGATTCTAGCGCTTAGCATGAACTTTATCTAAATTACGGTTGCTAGATCTCAAGTCTAGTTTAAGCGTATCGGAAGAGTTCTCTTTGAGAAAGAGATGTGGCTAAATCTTCTCGTATATAGGATAAAAGTCATGATTTCCCAATAAAAAACGCCCCATCGGGGCGCTTTAAAGACTTCCTAAGCAAAGACTCCTTAAAATTAGAGCTAAGCTTATTTATGGCTTACTCAGTCACTGAGACTTGGACTTCACGGCCGATTAGGGTCAGCAGTTGAATTAACTGCTCAATACTAAAACGGCTAATTTCACCATTGATGAGGTTTTGCATCCGCGGCAGGGTCTGCTTTAGCGCTTTAGCAGCTTCTTCAGGAGTCCATTCTCGTTGATTAATTGCCTGCTGTAGCGACAGCATTAATGTTGTCCGAATCTGTAGCATGCCAGTTTCAGCGATCGCATAATCCGGCAGCGCAGATTGATGATAAATGGCCTGGTCAAAGGTAAGCATGACAGTTGTGTGTAGACGATGACGCACTAGCGTATATCTATTTTAAGTGTGGTAATGTCAAATACTTCCTGCCTGCATTTTTCCTTAATGTTATGTCTGATAATTTTTCTTTGATGATCCATGGTGGCAGCGGTACTTTAGAGCACATTCGCCGGGAAGGCAGCGAAGAAGACTTTATGACCAGCCTGCACGTCATTTTAGAAGGGGGACGGACTATCCTGACGCAGGGAGGCTCCGCGCTTGATGCAGTTGAATACTGCGCGATCGCCTTAGAAAATGATCCGCTCTACAATGCCGGACGGGGTTCGGTGCTGAATGAATATGGCGAAGTTGAAATGGACGCCGCCATTATGGATGGCCAAAGGCTTGATGCTGGCGCAGTCGCTGGCATTACCAATGTTAAAAATCCCATTTCCCTAGCCCGCAAAGTGCTGGAAAAAAGCGAGCATGTCATGCTCATTGGCAAGGGGGCACGGGAGTTTGCCAATTTGTGCAAGGCTGAAATCATGACTGACGATTATTTTGTGGTGGACTCTCGCATTCGCCAATGGCAGGACGCGCAAAAAGCCGGTGGCATGATGCTCGATCACGAAGATGTCGAACCGCAACATAAGTTTGGCACCATCGGTGCAGTGGC
>JBCDHF010000375.1:0-4687 GCA_038750375.1 Cyanobacteria bacterium P01_H01_bin.15 | reverse complement strand
GTTTTATTTTAATTTTTCGCAGCTACGCTCTATCTAGGCGTTTTAGCAAGTTTTACCGACGGGGCGTATTCCTGAGAAGATCCCCTGAAATGCACATTTTCTCCTTGAAATATCCTAAAAAGGTTAATCTCTGAAAGCATTACATAGAGACCCTTTCAGGAAATATTTTTTCCATAACCGCCACTTTCTGTCCAAATGCGCCCGCTGGTCCATCTCGAATGCTATCGCCTGAAGCAAAGGCATATCCTTTAGAGGTGGTTAAGCGCAAGAAAGATACAGAGGCTATTATGCAAGGCTGCTTGTTTTGATTCATCAGGGAGTCTGCGATCGCAGGTCTCCTAAACCCGCAACAAAACTCGCGACCAAGACTAGAAAAAGAGACTTTTAGCTTGGTACGAAAGTCCCGCACTGTAGCCGAAAGCTCAGTGTCGCGAAGGGAGTCCAGCAATCCAGCAAAGCGGAGTCGCTAATCCAGGGTATTTTGTCCTTTCACATTCCGTTTTAACTGCGAAACAGTCGCTCCTCTGCAGCTAGCAACAAAGTAGTTCGGAACGGTCGCGAGCTGAGATTGCCTCGCAAGCAAACTAAATTTCATAACTATAGTATTGTCGGAGAAATCAATACTCTAGAAATAGCAAGCCTGCCTGTTCAAAACCAACGCAGCTTGTCATTTTTATTGCTCGTCCTGTTTATTCATGTCAGGCAATCCATGCCATACAAATGACGAACTTAATGACAACCCATGCTAGGGAATATACTTAACCGCTCACCGTATCAAAATAAATATAGATATCATGCGTTTATCAGTTATGCCCATGAAGACTGCGAAACAGTCAGCTGGCTTCATAAACTACTAGCCAATTATTGGGTTCCATGGAAAGGTAATCGTCGTATTTTCTTCGATACGCAATCTTTAGGAGCTGCTGGTGGCTTGAATTCAGAAATCAAACAAGCCCTTTCCAATTCCCGCTTTCTAGTTGTGTGCTGCTCCCCTGCTGCCGCTCATTCGCGATGGGTCAATCTTGAAATAGAGGAATTTCTAAGGATTCATCCAACCAGAAATGTTTTAGTTTGTCGGGTTGGACAGCAAGGTGACGATACCTTGCCAACAGCCATCGCCACGCTTGAATCCCAACTTAATGATTCTCTAATTAAGCCAGACTTGCGCGGTGATATTACAAAGCTGGAACGATTGGCAAGGAAACAAAAGCAGGAAGAAGCGTTAGCATTACTCGCGCCGATTCTCGATTTTGATGATAAGTATGAAGTCCTGGATCGCGTCTATCGAACGCGCCAAGCATTAGTAGCCTTATTCCTGGGCGTCTCCACCCTAATGAGCAGCCTTTACTTGGGCTGGCAGCACTGGCTACAAACGCCCCTCGGACTGAGGGACTCAGCGATTCGGAAACTATTATTGTCTGCAGAATCCGAAAAAATTGACGATCTCAAATTATTCCCTGTTACTGAAGCACTGGGAAAAGCCGATCGCAAAAAAGACTTAGAGAAATTCGCACAGATCTTCACAGATAGTGCTGAGGTTCCATTTTTCAAATCATTGGCATTAGCCACAGGCTATAGCTCTCTCCCCATGCCGAATTGTGAGCTCGCCGAAACCGAGTTGAAAAAACTTGATACCGTCACAGCGCGATTATACCCAGAGATATTCCTAAAAGTAGAAAAAATCTGTGGCGGCGACTGGATGTCAGTTGCCCGACCAGACCCACTCGAACCAGATAAGATGCTTGCCTGGGCTCAGGCTTTAGCAAAGGTTGGGTTTATAAATGCTGCTCTTGCGGTTAAATCTCTACCCAAATTCCCGGATAAAGATGTTTTCATCCTAGAGATTGCGATCGGCATCGCCAGTGGAGAAGCCATTTCTTACTCTGAAGAGAGCGTCAATAATTGGACGAGTACGCTCGACGATTGTGATTCTGGACTAAGAGCAGCGCTAGACTTACTCGATGAACTCGATCGCGCCAACTTCCTCAACGATAGTGTCGCTGAAATCCTGTTAGATCTGGGCCTCTATTGTGCCTCGAAATTAGCAGTGGACCGAGTCAACTATTGGAATAAGTTTCAGGAACTTGCCGCTCGCCTGGCGGGGGCAGGTCAATTGGCTCCAGCTCTCGACCTGTTGGCAATAGGAGCCGCAGGAGATAGCGACCGGGAGTCCGATCCGTACTTTGCCCCGGGTTGGGCCTGGCGCGGTCTGACCTATTCTCGACTTGGACAATCCGAGGAAGCGGCGAAAGCGTTTACCCAAGCCGAAATCGCCGGTATCGCCGAACCTCCTCAAAGCCGTAATTGGTCGGAATGGGATGATATCGTATTGGCTTACGCATTTGCCAATGATTGGAAAGGTGCATTTGCAGCTGCAGAAAAACCCAGAAGTGATTTCGCTAGATTATTTTTGCGGGCTAAGTTAATCGACGCCTGGGATGCATTTTCGCGGTAATTGCATAGAATTCACGCCGCGAGTAGTAACCGCCGCTAGGTTGGAACGCATGCTAACAATCTGACCCCGACGCATTCAAGCTTGCTTTCGCCCTGAATCCAAGGCGGGAAGAGCTCTTGCCTGCGACCTGTATTATGACTTTAAGATTCTCATGCTAGCCGATCGGCTGACCATTCCCACACTTTTTGCTACTCTCCATCTGGCATGGCCGCTACGAATTCTATGCAGCGTCTGAAACTATTGATATGGAAGCGATTCTACAGCAACTTGCGCATAGGTCGATTCAGTGAGTCTCAATCTGGATCGTGCCTTTTCGAAAGGTTATGCAAAAAGCCCCAGATTCTTTTAAGCTTCTGCTAACCAGGCTTCTGCAACGGCTTCATCACCGGGCTCGAACCCTTTAATGTCTAACCCTGGAATGAGAGCCCCTTCAAACTCTCCTATGGCTCTGACCCATTTTTCATCGGCTAAAACGGCGCAGCGTTTGAATTTTCTAATCAAACGTAATAGAGCTGGAAGCCGACTTAGCTCAACTCCGAGCGCCCCTAATGTAGGTAAGCGGAAGTTGTGAACCCGATAAAGCATCCGTCCGTTTTCAATGCTCTCGGCGGCTTTTTCCAGGTCGTCCAGCGCAGTTATCATTTCCTGGTTATCGATCTGGGACTCTAATTCAAGATCGATGCGATTAGGTCCATTGGGAGTGACTTTAAACATGGCTAATATTTGAGACTTGAATACTTCTATTCTAGATCGGTGTCCTTGGAGCTTTATGCGCAGCGGAACTGAGACTCACCCTAAGCAGCGTCAAAGTTCTGCCACAAAACCGTATCCTGGGGTCGCTCGCACTTTGTTGGGATAGAAAGGATGAATACTGGCAAGGAATAAAGCTCGCGCTACGCGATGATCTAACGCAAATATTTGTTGGATCAGTCCTGATGGAATTTTATATTGTTGATGACGAGCGCTACCTGATTGTTGTTGGCGAAAAATTCCCTCCTCGCAATGGCTTTTATGCCTACTATCACAACATAATTGATAATAGCTGCGGAATTATCGGTGGGGGGAAAGACTATTGGGCGGGGGAGATGGAGGTCGAAAGGCCAATCCCATCGCTCAAAGAGCTAAAGGAAGCTCTGAGTGATCTTGAACTAGATCAAGCCCTAACCAAAACAGTCGATGAACGGGTTCTGGAATACCGCAAGTTCTTGATCTCTGATTGCTAGGAGTTATGTAGTTGCTAATAACAGAAGGCTTACAGTAACTCCCGCCGCTGTCTACCCATGAGAGCAAAGGCGACTAAGCGATCGCCTATGTGAAGTTCTTTTACGTGAAGTTCTTTTATGCACTCTCTTCTTGGGGTATGACAACGCTCCTGGACATGCCTCACAGGCGTTATCGCTTCGCTCATTGCAGTGGCAAAACATTATAGTGAGCAATCAATTATGCAACTCATCGCTCATCCAATGGTCCACTGCTTCCAAATCACATTGCAAGATCGCCGTCTCCCAAATCTGCTGGTACATGGCATCATTTCGATTCCGCTCGGAAGTGATGCTTCAGCGGTTCGCAAAGTCTGGGAACGTGCCGGATACGATCGCAAACGCTATCGCCTTCGTCATGCCGCGCCAATTCGTTAAGCCAAAGAAAACACCGCAAGGCACGGGCTTTGCTGTGTTTTGTACTTATCAAGCCCTAATTGCAAATCGTTCACACCCGCAGGTCTGGGCGGTATCCCTTCCTGTCAGTTCCAGAGCGGAGCCAAAGCTCAAATTTTTTTAACCCACGGAAGCTTCGAGCCCGTGACTCTGGAAAACCAATAAGAGGGTCGCATCTCCTAAAAGATTTGACCGAAATGCCTTTCAACGGCAATGGCGATGGGTGACCGCTTCGCTAGTGATGCCCCTAGGACTGCAGCGATTCCGATTAGTATTTCTCTGCTGCCTCACTAAATTTTGCATTGGAGCCTTTTGCCCCGAGATTGTCACCTTCCCTCTCTATTCTTCTAAATATGAGAAGTAACAAGGCGTCAGGGCATTGACTCAATTCTCTTTCTGCCACCACCAACCATCCCTGAGGTAAGGACCATGACCACTCAAAATACCTTCGCTCTTCCAAAACGTGCTGTTGCCGCGACTCTCGCCGCCGCCGTCACCATCGTATTCGGTTATGGTCTCACTCGATTGCCCCTCAGAAACACCGCTGAAACCCTTCCCACTGATACTGAAATTTATC
>JBCDHF010000374.1:0-4703 GCA_038750375.1 Cyanobacteria bacterium P01_H01_bin.15 | reverse complement strand
CCGCTTCAAGGCCAGCGCTGAGGCTGCAAAGAAAACAGGGAAGGAGGCCAAGACATTGACCGCGTCATAAGCCACGACGCATGTCTGAGGGTGGGTCAAATCTCGGTGAAAATACCGGGTAGTTCTCAGTGACAATCAACAGTTGGGCTTCAAGTGAGATAACACATTGATCTTGGTCATTCTGGTCCACCTTTTGTACCACCCTAGCATGCGAAAAAGTATGTGTCAGCATGAACCAACATGATAATGAGAAAACGAATAAGTGACTGAAAAACAGTTCAAAATGAGAAACTATATCAATGAATGGTAAGGATAACTGGTGCCCGGGGGCGGAATCGAACCACCGACACGAGGATTTTCAGTGCGCGTCACGGCAGGTTAAGTCGTTGAAATTGTTGAGTGCAAATCAAACTGTGCTAGACCTGTGCTAGATTTCAGCATGGACACGCGGATGGAAACTTGTCGCGGCGAAGTCGTTACGCAGCAACTCGGCGCACAAGAACTAGCGTCAAATGGGCTTGCTGCTACCCACTCTCCTGCGCAGACACATACCAGTCAGGTCTTGGCAAGAGTTCACGTCCACATTCAAAACCGCTTAGAACCATCCAGGAAAACGCTCAATAAACATCCACTGTGCTCAACCGCGCTACCCTAGCGTGGCGCGCAATCTCCAACCCCAAATGCCCTCTGGTTGGTCTGCAACGGTCCAACATGGATGCGCCGACACAAGAGACTACAAGAGTACGGTCATAGCTGATACCTTCTCAGCACAAGTAAACGATGAAAGATGCTCACGGAATGAGCGACCAAATCGGATCAATATTTCTGGATTTTTCGGAAAAAGCGAAAAGCATCCAAGACGGGAATCCGCTCGAGCAAGTTTCGTCATTCATTGACTCCATTTCAGACATCGACCTCGATCAATCCAAATCAAGAATGGTCATCGGGTGGCTGTCTTCGCTTGCTGCAGTGGCCTACAGAAAATACGTAGAACGTGTACCACTAGAAGAACTAGTGCATGTCCGCAAAAATTTCATGGATACGCTTTTAAATAGAGATGTCGCCTTTCTCAATCTTGATGGACCTATAATCTGTGGGAAGCAACAACCAAGCTTCAGCAAGAGTGTTATTCCTACTCTAGACCGGATGGAGGCGCTAAAGAAATTCATACATTCTTGCTCTTCTAGTTTTCTTGGCGTCATTCTTGGAGGGTCCCTTAGTTATATTCCCTTCCTCGGTATTCGCGAGGATTTTGAAGCCTCGGACCATTCGGACGTGGATCTCCTCGTAATAGTTGATCAAGCGTTCTTCAACGAAGGACATCCCAACCAACAAGCCTTTGAGAGAATTTTTGTTAGCGAAGACGTCAAAATCTTCGCCCAGCGAAAACTGATCTTCTCAGCTCTATTTTCCGGCAACAGAGCCGACGTATTCAGTCATCGTTTTCGCATCCGTGGATATCCATTCTCTTTCAGTATTCACTTTTTGGAACAAGGTGCTTTTGAAAGGCGCTTTGTTCACCACCCGATACAAGCGATCGAACTACAATCCGACATAAGCACAACACTTATCGATTATCGTCAGAACACTGCGCGACATCCGTGCTTGGCAAGACACTCTTTCGACGGCAGTAGACTTGAATCTTCCCACGAAAACTTCCCGACCGAACTTGGCGGGCTAATGGAACTACCAGTTTTCGACATAGAGCAAGCTCGGTTTTATCCTGGTCCGCTCTTGACGGTAATATCCCCGACTTTTGATGTGGTTTATGACCGTAAAGGTAGTATCAAAAGGGACGTGCTCTCACTTAAAAGATCAATGGAGAACGCCGCGGAGAATACACACTACAGACATCCTTTCTCCTCAATTGGACTGGCCCACAATCGTTCGGATATTTTCCCACCGGGGAGCTTTGGGCCCCTTGGGCAGAAGCGCCTAGCACCTAAAGACCTAGCTAAATCCCAAGCTTATGAAGCTGCACAGATTAGCGATGAAACAAAAGGCTCTATCAAGCAATTCAATACTTCAATGAGTGCGTTGGTTAACATAAGCAAATTAGACTTACACCCAGATTCCGTCGTGAAGAAGCTGACAACTGTTTGCCAATTTCCATCAACAGAAGCTGAACCAGCCCAGTTTGTCCCCAATTTGATTATGAGACAACACGCATACCGATCACTATCTTTATTGCTACCGAAGGTTTTCATTCAGTCAAAGTGGAAAAACCAAGGCTCTTCCGCTAAAGATCAGCTCTTCTACGAAATAGTTCCTGCAGAGTAGTTGCAAAAATTGACCAATGAAAAAACTCTCAACCGCTCACAGCGCTCTAGTAGCCTAGCATGCTCTCGATCTGCCGTCCTCTTGTCTCATTCTTGTAGAAAATCAGATCATCCGCTTTATAGCCTCGGCGATACAATTGCTGTGCATGATCGAGCAATACGCCGCGTGAAGACCTCGGAAAGTTTATGTCACCCGTGACCCTGTCCGACAAAAGAGGTACGCTTTCGAATTCGAGCCCAACTCGTTCATAGAGATTCGCAAGAAAGCAGGCAGGTGAATGGCAGAGGTCCTCGTAAGTCAGTCGAGGGATGCGGTTTACGACGACTTCGTTGCAGAAACTAAAATAGAACTCTAACTTCCTGTCGTGAAACGGCTTTTCTGAAGACGCCATAGAAAGCCATACATCGAATGGGTGTCGCATAAGTGCTACCGGAACAACTCGTACATTCGGTAGCGCCGTTAGATCATAGTATGTATTTAATTTTCCAGATTTTATGAAGCCATTGTATCTTAGTGGCACGAAGCTACCAAATGACCAATCTCGAATGACAAGATTTCGTCCGCTTCTAACGCATTTCTCTAACGCAGAGTTTATATCTGTCAGTATATCCACACGGCTTATCTCTATCGAGTACCATTTCCTCAACTGTTCGGAGACAGTGTTTGGCTCGGTAGGGCATGTGTATCTGGAGTTTATTTCAGAAAGGCATACCAAACTCGTGTCGCCGGCAAGGTAGCGGTTTAAGAGGGTGCCTCCTGACCTGGCAAACGCGAATAACAGAATGACTGTGCGTTGGCTCATTAATCACTGCGAGTCCATGAGATATGATCTCCAATCCCGATATCGAATTTCTTATATTCAGTCTTGTTGCGAACACAGCCTAGTTCCGGCATTCCATGTAGCGAACTACCCGAAAACAATATCCACTCATCATCTTCATTGCTCATCATCCGTGAGGAAAATTTGGTGTCGAACACATACTATGAATTCAGGTAGATCTTGAATATGTCACCGTCAGTGAAATCGATCTTTTCCCCATATACCTTCAAGAGTCCAAAATTATCAATGTGGACTACCTGGCCTGGTGTTGGAACAAAGTCCTCCAGCGATGCTTCCGGAAGTTCACTGCCAAGGGTGCTCATAGGCTCTCCAGAGATGATTTTTGCTACGTTAGGAGAGTGGACAAATTTGCCTCCGAACGTGAAAAATCCTGGTTCATCAATACGATACAGTTCTTCAACACCTTGATCTCTCAGAAGCCAAGTTAAAGCGCCGGTATTCGCCCCAAAGAACTGGAGACCACCTTTGGTTCGGCCAAAAATTCGGTCTGAGCGGTGTTTTTGGGGGTTTATAACTACCCAAATGAGAGTTTCTTCTCCGCATAACTCTCCGGTCAATCGCGTGAGAAATGCCGCGTTCGCGATTGAGAACTCCTCAACTGGCACGAGGTCTATTGAAAGGCCTTTCCAATCGATGCCATCATACGAGTTCTCAATGGACCACTTCATTTCAGAGAAAGCAACATCCTTACAATCCGTTACAATCACGATTCTTTTAATCAAGGTGGACCTCCGGTGGCGTTGGTTTTATTGGTAGGGCTTCAAATCTCTGCCAAACTACCCAGTTTGTGTTCTCAATCGCACTCTCATGAGAATTCGTTGACTATCAGTGGGGATTTCTGTGCGGCCATGTAGCATTCGGTGGTTATCCATTACGATTAAGTCACCTTCCTCGAGAGAGATGAGTTGGGATGCGTCTTCCAACGCGTCATCTAGCCTAGTCAAAGCAGCGGTGGAAAATTGATCGAATTCATGATTTTTTGCTTTCTTTGCTCGGTCTACTCAAACCTGTCGTATCTGATCGTATTCCTCTCTCCATCCCATTTAAGGATCGGGTATACTTGATCGGAGAATGGGAAAATTCTCCGACGTAGTGTCGCAATTTGTTCCGAAGCGAGGCGAGAAATCACGTCGTCCACGTGTGCTACTACGGTCTTCACGCGGGTGTCGCCTACCGATACAAACATCACCAACAAGTCTATTGGATCAACATCTGTGCTTCCGTCTGTATGGCAGAGCATGGAATGGTTTGTGGTGCTTCGGATCTCGGCTCCGTCTCTATATGTCTTTACACCAGACACCGGGGAAATGATGTCAACACATCCGTGTTTGAAACCCGGAACGTGAAGACTTGCATTACCTACGGGTTCGCCGAGCCCAATGACCAGTTGGAGTAAGGACTCTTCATGTGGCTCATCAAGCGGGCATGAAGACATGAACCGCCCCGGTTTTGCCGGAGACTGTTGAGTTCGTATTTCAAGCTGCGATTTTCTCTGACTTCAAGGCTTCTTCATATTTCTCCTCCGCTTCGATTGGCGTGATGTAACCGAGCGGCTCGATTGGTTCAACAGGGAACGCCTGCT
>JBCDHF010000373.1:0-4716 GCA_038750375.1 Cyanobacteria bacterium P01_H01_bin.15 | reverse complement strand
TTATAATCCTCGGACCGACGAGACTCGCTTAAACGTTCCTTCGATTGTGAAGTGGCTGAAAAATGGTGCCCAGCCGTCCGAAACCGTCCGCACTATCTTGAATAAAGCCCAAGTATTTGAACAAGTTAATGCCTCCTGAAATGGCTGATACTCAACAGTCTTTAGCGAATGAGCCCGACTATCTTGAACTCATTCGTTTTTTAATTACCCCGTTTCTAGAATCCGCAGATTCGCTCCGGCTGCACTGTGAGAAGTCTAGAGTCGATAAACTGTGGATCCGAGTCGCCTTCGATCCCAAAGATAAGGGTAGCGTCTACGGCCGAGGCGGTCGGAATATTCAAGCAATTCGTAAAGTCTTGAATGTAGCGGCGTCTTTAGCTGGTCAAACTGTGCGCCTTGACATTTACGGAGACAGTTCTGATAGACCTTCGGGTGAGCGAAGTGGCAGAGGTAGTGGACGCTCCCATGCCCCCAGGTCTCGACCACGCAGGAATTGAATTCAATATTTAATTGAGTTCTTTTCCGGAGAGCTTTGAAATGACAATGTGCAGTAGTTTTTTTTCGAAAAGAATGCACCTAGAGCACATGCTCTGGGAGGTGATATTGCTCATGCAAGATATTCATATAGCAGCGCAAGAATAAGCTAGGACGTCATTACAGGGAGGACAGTCTGGTTTTGCTCGCTTTATTTGAATAATGCCTTAACTGGCTCCTTGCTTGCTATACCAGAAAAGAAGTCCCTCGCCAATCCAACGAGGGGCTTCTTTGTCAATAAAATCAACTAAGTGTGATGTTGCGGCAGCAAATCGTCGAAATTCATCGAGCGACTGCAGCGGCTACAGCGGGGACTTCAGCCTCTGGCGCTTGTGGTAAGAGCGCCCGCAAGCTGGGGAACAAGAAATGATTTTCCTCAACGTACTGAGCACCAAATAGACCTTTTTCTGCCCAAAAATAGCGATCGGTTGTGTGTTCGTTACGGCGAACAACTAACAGCGCAGGGGGTGCTATGCCTTGACTTGAAATGTATTTACGAGCTGCAGTAACGGGCTTATCTTCACCACTCTCAATATTAAACTGAGGTACTAGCTCGAGAATTTTACGCCCTTCTTGACGACGACGACTTTTGCGTTTACGTTTGCGTGCCAACCCAATTACCTCCTTATTCCAGCAGAAAGCTGTATTTATGGCTACAAAATCCGTGCAAATGATATCAGCCTAATTCAAAAAAATCAACACACTCTCACAAATCTGTTTTTTTGGCTTCATCGAAGGTAGTCTTGTTCCAAAAACTATCCTGAACATCCATCTGCCTCTATACTCTCGCGTGTCGTTGGGGCAAAGAACAAGAAAATAAAGAAAACTTAAATATTTTTTTCGTATTTCTTTTTTTGTGTTTTTTGAAGAGACCTACTTATTTGGGCTTGGCGCCTGGAGTCGACAGAAGTGATGGAGTAAGGCGGTTTTGCTCATAAAAAGCTCGTATGGCTTTCCCGTAGTCGGGCCCAATAATGCTAGGCAAGTCATTGTGACCAGCATCGGGGATTAGCCAGAGTTTTTTGGGCTCTAATGCGGCTTGGTAAAGCCTTTCACTCATGTCCGCAGGCACGGTATTGTCTGCTTGACCGTGGATGAAAAAAATCGGCGATCGCAAAGCAGAAATTTTGGTTAAAGAGTCAAAGTGTTGGGTGAGTATCCACGTCACGGGAAAGTAACGATAGATCAACTTTTGCTGACCCATGGCGCGCATTGAAGTAAATGTTCCTTCAACCACTAAGCCGTGGATCTTTTGATAAGACTGCGCAAGCTCTATAGCAACGGCTCCACCTAAGGAGTGAGCAACTAACAGAATTTGCTCATGGGAAAACTGCTGTTCGCGGTGGAGATAGTCCAAGGCTGTGCGCGCGTCTTCATAAATTCGTTGTTCATTAGGAAAACGGCCCTTACTTAAGCCATATCCTCGATAGTCAAAGAGAAAGACTGAAAATCCTGCCTCTTGAAGCACAGAGGCTCTTGCGACATAGCTCCCAACGTTTCCGCCATTGCCGTGGAGATAGAGCACTGCTCCTTGCGGTTCAGGATGAGGTAGCCACCAACCATGAATTTGTTCGTTGCGATCGCCAACAGGAAGCCAAACGGTTTCATAATCTAATTTCAGGTCCTCCGGGGTGAGCTCAACAATTTGTTCCGGTAGAAAAATAATCCACCGTTGCCGAAGGTAGATAAATAAACAAAGCCCCCCATAAAGCAAACTTAATGCCAGCGGCACAGCTAGCCATTGCAATAGTTTAATTGGCATTGTCGTTGAATCTAGATTGAGAAGGTAGGACATTAAATGAGTAGACTCATGGAGCTGTGAATCGATGGGAAAGGGGGCTCAACTTACTGGATGCGTTAGTCATTAGGAAAGAATGGAGAACGCATCTTATGCCAGGCGGTGGCTTGCTCAAAGGCGTAAGCTGTTTGCAACAATGTTCCTTCACCTAAGGCGGGACCAATGAGCTGTAAACCAATGGGCAACCCATTCCCATCTTGACCGCAGGGTAGACTGATGGCTGGAAGCCCGGCTAGATTAACCGGAATTGTCATCAGGTCCAAAAGGTACATACTTAAAGGGTCGTCAAGTTTTTCTTCTGCTTTAAAAGCAGTCGACGGGGTAGTCGGCGTTAACAGGACGTCTACGTCATTAAAGGCTGCGTCAAAGTCCTGCTTAATCATGGTGCGAACCTTTTGAGCTTTAAGATAGTAGGCGTCGTAATATCCCGCAGAGAGGGCGTAGGTACCGAGCATGATACGACGCTTCACCTCTGCTCCAAAACCTTTGGCACGGGTTTGAGTGTACATTTCCACTAGGTTATCGCCAGACTCCCGAACGCCAAATTTAACAGCGTCGTAACGAGCTAAGTTTGCAGAGGCTTCAGAAGGCGCAATAATATAGTAGGCAGGCACGCCGTATTTAAAGCGAGGGCAGGAAATTTCTTGGATTTCTGCCCCTAGTTCAGTGAATTTTGTGATCGCAGATTCAATGGCCGCTTTAACATCTGGATCGACCCCTCCGCCCATAGTTTCCGTGATGACGCCAATTTTGCGTCCCTTGGGCAGGTCGGGAGTTAGGCTGGCAGCGTAGTCGGGGATTTCGACATTGAGACTGGTGGAATCTTGCGGATCATGACCTGCGATCGCGGATAAGATAGTTGCGGCATCTTCGACACTGGTGGTTAACGGTCCAATTTGATCCAAAGAAGACGCAAACGCCACGAGACCAAAGCGTGAAACCAGGCCGTATGTTGGTTTCAGACCCACAATGCCACAAAAAGCCGCCGGTTGACGGATTGAGCCACCGGTATCAGAGCCTAGAGCAATCGAACATTCACCAGCGGCGACAGCGGCCGCTGAACCACCGGAAGACCCCCCAGGGACGCGAGCCAGATCCCAAGGATTAAAGGTCGGACCAAACGCAGAGCTTTCGGTGGAGCCACCCATGGCAAATTCGTCGAGATTGGTTTTGCCGACTGGAATCGCGCCAGCCTGCTGCAGTTTTCGAGTCGCAGTGGCTTCATACGGGGGCACAAAGTTTCTCAAAATAGAGGACGCGCAAGTCGTTAACAGACCCTGGGTACAAAGATTGTCTTTAAGGGCGACGGGAATTCCTGCCAGTGGGGGCAAAGTTTCGCCAGCGGCAATTTGCGTATCTACTTGGGCTGCGGCGGTGAGTGCGGCCTCAGCATTGAGAGTAATGAAACTATTAACTTGGGGCTCGACCGCTTCAATATGAGCTAGGGTCGCGGTGATTAGCTCCGTAGCGCTACGCTCTTTGGTGACTAATTGCTGCTGCAACTGGCGGATAGTAGCCATGAAAATCCTAGAATCTAAGGGCTGAATACGAAATCATATTGTAGGAGAATTCGGCACTGCCGCTGTTGCTATATCACTTAGAACACTTTTAATGCTTAGTTGCTTAATTTCAAGGCGTCCTAGAACGCCACCACCTCTTTCCAAACGTGGCTGCTTCTGCCACATCTTTCAGGCCTGATTTAATTTGGCAAGATTTCGGCTGGGTTATTCGCCCATTGCTGGTGTTGAGGTGCAAACGAGGAAAGGAACCATGAAGATTCAGAAGAGTACCGGTGTGTTGTTGGCGTTAGCGATCGCGCTCGGAGCTGGGGTGGGGCTTTACGAGCAGGTCATCAAACCGCAGCGAGTCGAAAAAGCGGCGATTGCAAATCGGGTCATTACTCTCGACGAGGCTGATCTACGTCGGGTGGAGATTACCGTGCGTGGTCGCAAACCGGTGATCCTAGAACGGGCAGAGGTGGAAACAGCTTGGCAAGTCAGTCAGCCTCAACCGGGAGCAGCCAGCGAGGCAATCGTGAGTTTTTTAAGCGATCAGTTGATAGATCTACAGAGCCAGCACACATTCACCGCCCAAAAAGACGAACTAACGGACTATGGCTTGGCGGAACCCTTCGGTCAAATTCAACTCCAATTGGCAAATAAGCAAACATACACCATTGCTATCGGCAATACCACTTTGGATAAGCAGTCGGTTTATGCCCTGGTTAATGGTAAGGCTTCCCTAGACTCTGTTGAGGTCCAGATCTTGCCTGTGCAATTGCAATACGCTGTCGATCGCGAATTAAGCGAGTGGCAGGAGACCGAGTCCCCTTAGAGGTCCTTACTGGAATCGTTCCTGGCTAACTTATAAGTGATCAGTTTTTA
>JBCDHF010000372.1:0-4730 GCA_038750375.1 Cyanobacteria bacterium P01_H01_bin.15 | reverse complement strand
CCTAAAAGACAGCGGTCGAGGTATTCCTATCGTCAACACAATTGTTGATCAATGCCGCATTGTAAATTTAGATAAGGACATTGAACTTCCGGAAGTCGACGCGAAGAATTTGACTGCGAATGAGCGCGACAACATTGTCGGTTCGGTTTATCGCAAGCTAATGGAAATTGAGTCTCGGCTTCTGCCTTGTGGACTGCATGTCATTGGTCAACCGCCTTCTGCAGAAGAGGCGATCGCAACATTGGTAAATATCGCCAGCCTGGATCGTGAAGACGAGGGAATCTGGGCGCTACCGACCCTGATTGCGCGGAGTGTTGACCGCGATATCCAGGAAGTCTACGCCAATAGCGATAAGGGCATTTTGGAAGATGTGCAGCTATTGCAAGACATCACCGAAGCCACTCGGGACTGTGTCGGGGCTCTTGTGCGATCGCAAGTGGACGAAAACGGTCGGGTTTCTAAAGTTAAAGGCTTTAATCTCTTCGGCTTAGGCAAAAAGGCGCCTTGGCTTGAAGCGTTGAACAACAGAGGCTACGAAAATGTCGATCTTGAAGCACTCAAGCCCTTGATGGAATATTTAGAGTTCTGTTTGGAGCAGATTTGCGCCGATAACGAGCTTGGTGGATTGTTAGAGGCTTTAGACGGTGAATATGTTCTGCCCGGTCCGGGAGGTGATCCGATTCGGAACCCGGCGGTCCTGCCTACGGGTAAGAATATACATGCCCTCGATCCGCAATCAATCCCCACACTAGCAGCTGTTAAAGCTGCGTCAGTCGTTGTCGAGCGTCTGTTGATTCGGCAAAAAGAAGATAACGGCGGCAACTGGCCGGAAACCATTGCTTGCGTACTTTGGGGAACGGACAACATCAAAACCTACGGTGAATCCCTCGCTCAAATTATGTGGATGGTGGGAGTCAAGCCCGTACCGGATGCCCTCGGGCGAGTTAATAAACTAGAGCTGATTCCGCTGGAAGAACTGGGGCGTCCCCGGATTGATGTCGTTGTTAACTGCTCCGGTGTCTTCCGCGATCTATTTATTAACCAGATGGGCCTTCTCGATAAAGCCGTGAAGATGGCGGCTGAAGCGGACGAGCCGGTCGAAATGAACTTTGTACGGAAGCATGCCCTGGAGCAAGCAGAGCAGCTCGGTGTCAATATCCGTGAAGCGGCGACTCGAGTCTTTTCCAACGCCTCCGGGTCTTACTCTTCCAACATCAACTTGGCGGTGGAGAACTCGTCTTGGGAAGAAGAGCAGGAGCTGCAGGAGATGTATCTCACCCGAAAATCATTCTCTTTTAACTCAGACAATCCAGGTGTGATGGACCACAATCGTGGTCTGTTTGAGTCAGCGCTCAAGAAAGCCGATGTCACCTTCCAGAATCTTGATTCTTCAGAAATCAGCTTGACTGACGTTTCTCACTACTTTGACTCAGACCCCACTAAGGTAGTCGCCAAACTCCGGGATGATTGTCGCAAGCCTGCGGCCTATATTGCAGACACAACGACTGCCAATGCCCAAGTTCGAACTCTATCTGAAACTGTGCGGTTGGACGCGCGTACTAAACTGCTGAATCCTAAGTGGTACGAAGGCATGTTGAGCCATGGGTACGAAGGAGTACGGGAGCTATCCAAACGGTTGGTCAACACGGTCGGTTGGTCTGCAACGGCTGATGCAGTTGATAATTTTGTGTATGAAGATGCGAACGATACCTTCATCAATGATCCAGAAATGGCTCAACGACTAATGGACCTAAATCCCAATTCTTTCCGGCGTATGGTCGGGACGTTATTGGAGGCCAATGGTCGGGGCTACTGGGAAACGTCTGAAGAAAATATCGATCGCTTGCAGGAACTCTACGCTCAAGTGGAAGATCGTATCGAAGGTATTGAATAGTTGCCGTTGAATTAATCCTTTTTCCTAAACACTTTATGAGGGTATTTTCGCCCTCTTTTTTTGTCTGCAAAAGTGCCCATTCCGTCGTTGGAAGCAGCTCTTCGAACCAGGCTTGACGCAAAATTCTAGCTGTCGAGAAATTTTTGGTAGACTACAACTTCAAATAAACGGCAGCTACTTGACATAGCAGCCGACACCTTCGTAAGGGGGCGCCTTCGTGCCAGAACGCTTTAGAATTAGGCAACTCAAAATCAGAAGTGTCCTAAGCGATCTGGTGAAAGCTATATTACTGTTTGTGATCGCAGATTTTATCAGGCTTCTATGACAGCAGAGTATTATCAAACGTTGGGATTGCAGCCTGGAGCAACCGAGGAAGAGATCCACGATGCTTATCGGCGGCTCGCCAAGCGGTGGCATCCGGACTGTTTTGTTGACGATCCAGAACATCAAGCGCTTGCCGAGCAAAAATTCAAGGACATAAACCTTGCTTATCAAGCTCTCAAACACCATGTCAGTACAAGGAATTCAGCCGTATCGCCCAAGGAAGAGTCGTCGGGTCCAGTCCAGCAGATCAGTGCCGAAACATACTATCAGCAGGGGATGAAGCTGTCAGAATTGGAAGATTTTGACGGTGCCTTAGAACAGTTTTCGATAGCGATTCGCCTCAATCCTAACTTTATCAACGCCTACAAATACCGAGGTTTTATTTGTTCACGATTGGGGTTTGAACGTCGAGCTGATGCGGACCTTCGCAAAGCCGCACGACTAGAAGCTGAACAGTCGGTAGCTACCAAAACTACTAAAAATAGGTCCAGGCCAGAGCCATCCCGCCCCTCCGAATCTTCGCCAAGCCCTCCCCCCAAATCCCCAGCTCCCAAAGTAAAAACAGAATTAACCTGCGTTAAGCGTCTGCCGTTAATCCGAGGACAAAGCTTTGCCTTGTCGCCATCTGCGATCGCAACGATTGAGCTACCGACCCAACTTTTGATTTACAACACCGAAAACTGGTTGAGTCAACGGATCAAACTCGATCGCATTAAGGTCACTGCTATCGCCCTGAATTCCAACGGTCAAACTTTGGCTTGGGGAGCAGCCAATGGTCGCCTTGAGTACTGGCGGATTAGTAATTCTCAAGTTTTGTCTGTACTGTCCAAGCCTAGTCTGCTCAAGAGCTTATCCCCCGTTATCACCTTGGCGATCAGCCCCAATCGTCAATGGCTAATCTGTGCGCGGCAAAATAAAGATCTAGAGATTTGGCAGCTTAGTACGGGCCGAAAACTGCTTACTTTACCCAATCTGCCTAACCCCGCCAAAGTCATCGCCATCAGTCCAAATAGTCGTCGTTTCGTCACCGCTGGCCTTGATCCCAATATTCGACTCTGGGATTTACATACCGGTAAATTTTTGCGCTCCTTCAAAAATAATGGGGCCGCCTCTGCGATCGCATTTAGTCCAGATGGTGATGCGTTAGCTGCAGGTGGATACGATCGAGACATCATTTATTGGCGACTTGACAGCGCTCAGCGACTCAAGCTGGCCAAACAGAGGGCACCCATTACGGACTTGCGGTTCAAAGACTGGGAAACCATCATTTTCAGCACTAGCAATGGTCAAGTAGAAGAATGGTCTTTAACAGGCAGTCAGGTGGTTAAAGTCTTGGTGCACAGTCCCGACACCATTTCTAAAATTCAACTGGAATGTGTCCAACCGCTGTCTCTCATTGTGGCTACCGACAGCCCAGCTCTTGAAGTTTGGCAAAAAGCGTAGGTTTAAATCTGGCGCACTTTTCGAAATACCTAGCCTCACATGGTAAGAGCCTTGGCAGAAATTGGACACGACCGCTTACAGAATGAAGTCTCGCTTTTGTGAGCCGTATGAGGGTCAACCAACAAGATTCTCAACAAACATAGCAGTAGCATTAAAGGTTTCAGGGCGTTGAACTCTATAGCTTTCGCCAGATCGCTTAGGACACTTCTGATTTTGAGTTAAGTAATTCTAGAGCGTTCTGGCACGCAGCAGCTCCCTTACGAAGGTGTCGGCTGCTATAGAATCTGGGTGATGAGCTAAGGATTTATATGTATGTCCATAAAATCAGTTTTTGAATTCATGCAAAAAACTGCAAGCGACGGAGCCTTGCGCCAGCAGTTTGCCACGCTCTTAGGGGTTGGAGATGGGGACATTCGTAGTCTTCAAGAACTTGATGCGACTGAAGCAGAAACAATTAAAGGCGAACGGGGCGTTTTAGTCGCCAATTTTGCAGCCCAACAAGGTTACGAATTTACAATTGCGGATCTAAACAGGGTCATCGATACTTTTCAGCGCTTAAAGGCGGGAGAATTATCAGCGGCACAATTCAATGTGCTGTTAGGGTTAGAAGATACAAGCGAAGCGGTGACCAGTATTTCCGCTGTAGAAAATGCCATCGAAATGGCTTATCGGGGCTCCCATTACGAGAAAATCCAAACTGCCGGTAGCGGTGCCCAGCAAGTTTTGCAATTTATGGAGAAAACGGCTTCCGATGATACTCTTCGTCAACAGCTACAAACCGTACTAGGTGTTGGAGATGGCGATATTAGTGCTGTAGGGGAGTTAGACTTATATGAATTTCAAGCCCTCAAGAGTGAGCGAGGTGCGTTGGTTGCAGAGTTTGCTGCCAAACAGAGCTTTGAATTTACAATGGCGGATCTTTCCTCTGTTGCAGATGCGCTGCGTCTAGTCCAGAACGGCCAACTCTCTGAACAAGAGTTTGCAAAAGCCCTCCGGCTATCTGAGACAACAGGAGGCAAGCTACCGACGATCGCGAAGATTGTGGAGTTGAGCTATAAGGGTATTCATT
>JBCDHF010000371.1:0-4751 GCA_038750375.1 Cyanobacteria bacterium P01_H01_bin.15 | reverse complement strand
GTAGAGCTCTTGGTTGCCGTCTCAGTCTGCATTAGCTTAATTGGCATTGCCTTGCTCGCCTCGCTGGCGGGCTCATCTTTACCATTTCTCTTCCGACGTTTGGGATTTGATCCAGCACTCATGTCAGCACCCTTTATTACCACTGCCGTGGATGTGCTCGGCGTTTTAATCTATTTCAATATTGCCAGGCTAATGCTTCAGCGGTGGAGCCTACTGTAAAGCCCCTATCCGACGACAAAACTAGTTGTCTCCAAACCATTTTTGACCATTCAAGCGCTTCAATAAGAAGGCCACCATGATCTCTAAATTCAGGCGGCGTTCGTCAATCATGAAAGACTCAAGAATGCTGGGCTCAGAATCAAGGGTGCTGCAGGTAAACCCTTTAGATCCCTTAATGTCTTGCTCAGGAAAATAGAGATTAAACCGACGATTTCCCGCTGGCCATACGGCATTAATCTGCCAGCAAGTTTCCCCCGACGCCGTGCCGCGCAATTCGATCGGCGCTTCTCGAAATTTCAGCTCTAACCCTTCCACGCCTTTCTCCTTCAAAGTGTCGGCAATGGCCGGCACAAAATGCTGTTCAACAAATTCTTCAAATGGCTTATCTTCTAGTGCCGGAGGCTTTTCTTTTTTCTTGGCGGGTGCTTTTGTGGGTTGCGCGTCTGCCATTGCCTTGATTGCCTCCCAAGTCGATGAATTAATTTACAGTGCAAGCTACTTAATAGAGTTTAGGCAAAAGTGATGCTGGCAGCTAGTTCACTCGTTAAGATCAGAGCACAGCAGATTTCTACTCCGGAGCGTCAAATATGCAGACTAGACTTAAACGCTGGGAGTCTCCGCGGTACTCTGGTCGCAATGACAAGGGGAAAGGCGGCTCAGCTCGAGCCAGACAGCTGAAAAAACGCCAGCAACGACTAAAGCAAAAACTGAAAAGCTGTGATCGCACATTCATATCATCCCAGTCTTTAGAAAAGTCCCTAAGTGGGGCTTTTTTTGGGGGATTTTTTACCGATATAGGGATTCTGAGTTGAGCAGGTCTCGCGGTTGAAAAATCTCAATATCCCCAGCCACGACACGATAAGCTAGCTAGAGTATTTTTTGAACGTCAAGTCCCTATGCCTGCGTTTCTCTTTGAAGTTGGAACCGAAGAACTCCCTGCCGATTTTGTCTCCGATGCGATCGCGCAGTGGCTAACGCGGATTCCTCAGAGTTTGCAGGAACATTTTTTAACGCCCGACAAGATTGAAGTTTTTGGTACACCTCGCCGCTTAGCAGTTTTATTAAGTGGCCTTCCAGAGCAGCAGGCGGATCGCGAAGAAGACGTTAAAGGTCCTCCGGTGAAGGCGGCCTTTAAGGATGGTCAGCCCACCAAAGCGGCGGAAGGCTTTGCTCGCAAACAAGGAGTTAGCTTAGAGGATTTTGAAATTCGGGATACCGAGAAGGGGGAATTTATTTTTGTCGTTAAGCAAATTTCCGGTCGTCCGACGCCTGAAATTTTGCAAGAACTCTGCTTGGACTGGTGGAGAAGTTTAGAGGGACGACGATTTATGCGCTGGAGCGATGGCGATCTGCGCTTTCCTCGGCCGGTTCGGTGGTTAATCAGCCTCTTTGATGACCAGGTTTTGCCGGTGACTCTGACCAATGGGTCTGAAACCTTGAGCAGCGATCGCCTTTCTCGCGGTCATCGGGTTTTACATCCGGACCCTATTGCCATTGAGCAAGCCAGCCAATACGTCAAAAAATTGCAGGAAGCGTCAATCTGGGTCGATCCGGCCGTTCGCCAGTCAGGAATCCTGTCCGCAGTTGAAAAAGCGGCGGCAGCCCTGGGTGGGACGGCAGATGTTGCTCCAGATTTATTGGCGGAAGTTGTCAATTTAGTGGAATTCCCCTCTGTTGTGGTGGGCAAATTTGATCAGGAATTTCTGAGTTTGCCGCCAGAGGTCATCATTACGGTTATGGTGACCCATCAGCGCTATTTTGCGGTCAGCAAAGGAGAGTCGTTGCTACCTAATTTCATTGCTATCAGTAATGGTAATCCTGAAAAACAGGCGTTAATTTCAGCAGGCAATGAACGAGTTATTCGAGCACGACTAGCGGATGCCAAGTTTTTCTATGATGCCGACTGCCAAGAGTCCCTAGAAAATTTTGTCCCGAAACTAGAAGCCGTTACGTTCCAAGAAGACCTTGGGTCGGTCAGAGCCAAAGTTGATCGCATTGGACTGGTGGCACAGCAAATTACTGAGCAATTAGAGCTTGCTGTAGAGCAAACAACTGAGATTATCCGGTGTTCTCTGCTATGTAAAGCGGACCTCATGACGTCCATGGTTTATGAATTTCCTGAACTCGAGGGAATCATGGGTGAAAAATATGCGCGAGTTTGTGGCGAATCTGACGCGGTCGCCCAAGGCATTGTCGAGCATTATCAACCCAGAGGAGCCGAGGATGCCTTGCCGGAAACCCTGACGGGGCAAATAGTTGGCATTAGTGATCGCATTGATACCTTGGTGAGTATTTTTGGCTTGGGGCTAATTCCGACCGGTTCGTCTGATCCCTTTGCCCTCCGACGAGCGGCAAACGCAATCATCAACATCACCTGGCATGCCGATCTGGGGATTAATTTAGCCGAGCTGGTCAAAACCCATTGTGATCGCTTTGTGGCAGAGCATCCCGACAAAGAATCTCCAGAATCCGCTTTGCAAGAGTTTCTCATGCTCCGCTTACGGACCCTTTTGCAAGACGAGCGTAAGCTTGACTACGACTTAGTCAACGCGGTACTGGGTGAAGCGGACGCAGAATATACAACGCGGGCGCTTGCGGACTTGTTAGATCTGCGCGATCGCGCAGAATTTTTGCAAAGTATTCGTCAAAACCAACAACTCGACCGGATCTACGAAACTGTCAATCGCTCTACTCGTTTGGCCGCCAAAGGAGACCTCGCGACCGATGTTTTGGAAGCGGCAAGGGTTGTTGATTCTGGTTTATTTCAGAGTCCTGCTGAGTCGGCTTTTTATGAGGCCTTGGTGGCACTGCTACCGAAAACCCAAGCTGCTCAAGCCAGTCGAGACTATATCCAACTGGTCGCCGGTTTGCAGGAAGTCGCACCCACTGTCGGCAATTTCTTTGACGGACCCGATAGTGTTCTGGTGATGGATCCGGAGCCTGAAATTCGGCGAAATCGACTGAATCTTCTGGGCGTCTTGCGTAACCACGGTCGGGTATTGGCAGACTTTGGGCCGATTGTGAAACCCTAGTCATAAGCCTGCAGGTCAAACATCTCTAGGGCCAAGAGAGTTTTTGGTACAGTCAGCCGTAATAAAATCGGCGATTTAGAGAAAGAAACCGGCTATTGGAGAGCCATATCAACCCCCGTAATAAGCTGATTTTGGTCAAAAATCACCAAAATATCGTCGGTGGCTCGCTCAAACTCCACGGTAATTTGCACGAGCGAACCATTTTGAGCGCCAACTCCAGGCAATACGAGAATCTTCTCAATACTTTCGACTGAGCCATACCGGTTAACGACCGCCTCCCACTTCTGCTGGATTTGCGGCGAGAATAGCTCTGTTTTCAAAAAGGGATGCAGATCTCTTCGGGCAGCCGAGTAGTCTTTTTGGCTTAAGTTGAGAATTAAACTTGAAGCGATTTTTTGGATTGAATCAATCCCCGGGATATTTACACCCAAAACACCGCCATCTTTGTCATATGTCACAACAACGTCTCGGGCACCCTGTTCAAAATCTGTTTCGACAATGACAATATCTGAATTAATCGTTTCCACTACGCGGGTAGAGCCAAAGCCTTGAATCGGTCCAGTTTTAGCGATTAAATCTGTCCAGAAAGTTTCGACAGCCTCTACCGTAAGACTTTCAAGCAACGTCTCGGAGGCCTGACTATGTGCAGCGGCGTATTGCTGAGTATTTAAGCTGGTCAACAATGCGATCGCCTTGCCTTCTAGAGAACTGGCGGCTTCCGCGAGGAGTAGGGGCTCTCTTCTCGTCTCTGAGGTCTGCGCATTTAGCGGCAACCATCCTGAGCCGAGCAGTAGCGTCGCGCAGCCAAAAAGGGAAGCGAACAGCGTTTGAGGCGTTTTAATAAAACCGCAGACGTTAGGAGACATAGGGCTTCACTTACCAGCGAAATTGAGCAAATATGATGATATCAAATTCATTGAAGACTCCCGGCCGAGACACGTTCCCGAATCACTCAACGCTCACTGCTATAACTGAGCATCCAGCAAAATTTTGAGAGTCAAGATTTCAAACTCGATGCCCAGAACGATGTAGGAAATCCCAAGAGCCAGTTGCATCACGCTCATAATGATGCCAACCACTTGCAGCAGTAGGGGAGAAATAATCTTTAAAATCGGCCGCGCCCAGAGCATTGCCAGCAAATTCAGGCCCATTACAAACTGAACTAGCAGCACCACCTGCCAAAAAGAAACCCCCAAGGCTTCTACAATGCCCAAAATAGTGACCAGTAACGCAATTCCGTAGGGTGGCAAAATGCTCGGAAAGGTAAGGGGCGTCAGTATTAATTTCGGTGAGGGGTCTGCAGGACTGGGACTGGGTGCAGGCTCTCCATACTGCTTAAATATGCGGTTGACTGAGACTAAAAACAGCAGAACTCCACTGGTCATCAGCAGGGGCGGCAGCGACAAGTACCATTTTTGAGCAATCCGCAAACCAACTAATGCGATCGCCAAAACCGAAAAACTGGCGATCGCAGCGCTTTTATAAGCAAATTGTCGGCGC
>JBCDHF010000370.1:0-4754 GCA_038750375.1 Cyanobacteria bacterium P01_H01_bin.15 | reverse complement strand
AGATAGAAGGAGCAAAATCAAGTATTCGATTGAGCCAGATTGAATTTTTCTTGAAGAAAATAAGCGCTCAATATTTTCATCAATACCACATCTACTGAATTGCTTTGGGGCTCATCCATACCAGGCAATTGATCGAGTAAATGAACAATCGATTTATGATTATAGAAAGGGATGCCAGACATTTTTGAGCTGCGCAGGGTATCTTGCACCAGCTCCTGAAAAGGTTCATTTGGCATGGATGTCGAAGGAGGAGCCAAAAAAGGATGTTTTTGACGCTTATATATTGGCTCTGGAATTAACGATTTAGCTGCTTCTCTCAGAATGTATTTTTCTGTCATCCCTCGAATCTTTAGGGAAACAGGAATATTGCGAACCAATTCAACAACTTTATGGTCTAAGAAAGGTAACCTTGCCTCAATAGCATTTGCCATTTCTGCGCCATCTCCCAGTATTCGCAACAGTGAATTTGGAAATATACTTTTTGACCATAAATAGAGGGATTGATTTACCCTTTCGCGATCGAGAAGTTGTCCTTGGACATCAATTTGATTAAAAAAGATACGATATACATCCTTTCCGGAAAATCGGTCTATAAACTCTTGGGAATATAGAGGGAAAGACTTAAAGTAGCCTTTACTCCAAGCTTGTATCCAAGATGGGACAAAACCTAATAAGTGATGAATCGTTTTCAAATGCCGATCCGAATTATCTTCTGCAAATAACAGATCTACTGAAACTTTGTTTTTCGATTTCAGATCCTCTAGCAGATTCTTGAGCTCTGAATCGCCTTTATTTTGCAGCTCTTGTCGCAATAAATCTTGTCGAAAATGGACATACCCCCCAAGTATTTCGTCTGCTCCCCCACCGGTCAAGACAACTTTGTATCCGCATTTTCTTGCAAAGCCACTCAGTAAATATCGAGCAGTTGCACTGCCGTTAACCCAGAGTGTCTCTCCATGCCAAATTGAGTTTGCGAAATTTTCGGCCAAATCAGATTGGGTAACTGATATGACATTCAAACTGCATTCATTGTAGGTAGCCGTTTCACGAGCCAAGGACTCTTCATCATATGCCTCATGATCGAAAGCCAAGGTAAACGTTTGAATGGGGTCGGCGAGATATTGTTTGGCCATTCCTAAAACAGCAGCTGAATCTAAACCACCGCTAAGGTAAAACCCAACTGGAACATCAGCTCTTAGCCTCAACCTAATTGCTTCAGATAATGTATGGTTTAGCTGTTCGATATAATCAGATGCTGTTATATTCGATGAAACATCATTTACTATCGGATAGTTAAAGTCCCAATAGCTTTGTAGTTTTATTCCGGCATCAGATGCTATGAGAAAATGGCCGGGAGGCACTTGAAATATATTGGAGAACATTGTGCGGTCTCGACTTAAGAGACCAAACTCATTTTGCCAAAAAGCTTCCTCATCCCATGAGGCAGGAACTCCAGCCGCTAATAATGCCTTGATTTCAGAGGCAATATAAATGGTATTTTGATAATTACTATAGTAAAGGGGCTTTATTCCAAAGCGATCCCTCGCTGCAAACAGAAGATCATTCCGCTCATCCCAAATAATGAATGCGAACTCTCCTCTCAGATATTCCAGAGAATGAGTACCAAATTGATCATATAAATAAAGGGCTATCTCGCTATCCGAATTTGTCTTGAATTTATATCCCCATCGCCGTAAGTCACCTTGTATTCGCTCAAAATCATAGAATTCTCCATTGGCAGTTATATGCAGGGTTTCCTCTTGATTGCTAATGGGTTGCTCCCCTCCGTCAATGTCAATAATGCTCAGTCTTGTATGTCCTAAAGCAACTTTATTGTCTGGAGAAACAAAAAAACCCTTCCCATCTGGTCCTCGATGCTCTAAGCTATCAACCGCAAGCCTTAGCGATTGGAATGAAACAGGCTCCCTGTTCGAAAATAAAGCTACAATTCCACACATAAGCCCTCCCCTTTATTTATTAATTTCTTCAAAAATTCTTTGAAGTCTATTCTAGTCAAACATGTATATCAAGTTGGGGGTATCAGACGTATATTTTCAATGTTTTGGCGTTCCCTTTGTGGCTTTAGCCTATGTCTTCGACTGAGAGCCCAGCTATTGGGATCGACAATTATCGATTCTGTCGCAAAAACAGCAGAATGATACGATTGGGCTCCTCATTATCCGATCTCATCTACTAATCGTTCCGACTCCATGCCTCATCCTATCCCATCCAAATAGAAGCGTTTTCAGCCTGAAATTATCCTGCTCAACGTCCGTTAGCATTGCCGCTATTCCTTGAGTTATCGAAGTCTGGAGAAAATGATGCTCGAACAAGGGCTCTCGGTAAACCACAGCACTATTTATCGATGGCTCTTGCACTATGGACCAGAACTAGACAAACGTTGCCGTCCCCATCTACGCCCGACCAATAATTCCGGGAAAGTAGGATGAAGACTTGCGTAAAAGTCAAAGGTCGGTAGAAGTACTTTTAAAGAGCTGTGGATTCGAGCGGACAGTGGCTGAACTTTATATTGAGTGCCAAGTGGAATGCTAAAGCCGCCAAACGATTCCTCAACAATGCTTAAAAAGCACCTCATACGGTCACCTCCCGTGTGATCAACGTGGACAAGAATGCTGCTTATCCGGCAGCGGTGGGTGACCTCAAAGCAGAAAAAGCGCTTCCAGAAGAGACCGAACTCCGTCCCGTGAAGTATCTCAAAAATCAGTTTGAGAAAGTCCATCGCCATATCAAACGTTTAGTCAAACCTTGTTTAGGCTTTGGCACATTCAATACAGCTCGACGGACTCTCAAAGGGTTACGAGGCGATTGCGATGATCCGCAAAGGACAGATTCAAAGTGTCGATAGAGAGGATGTATAAGCAGCCGACACTTTGGTAAAGCGGCGGCTGCGTGCCAGAACGCGCTAGAATTAGGCAGCTCAAAATCAGAAGTGTCAAAAGCGATCTGGCGAAAATTATAATAGGTTAAATCTCTCTCATCCACTAAATCTTTTGTATCGTTCCATAGATACAGATAAGAAAGAAGAAGGTCATCTCTTAATTCTATTTTTTCGACAGGGCCAGAAATAAAGGGGTAGCAAGGGGCGGCAAAGGAAAAGGCGTCTTGATTCATGCCCTGATAGATGGGAATGGATTCCCACTCAGCGTTTGTACGACAGCAGCCAATGGTGATAGGCGGCAGTTGCGATCGCAATTGTTGCGGTTGATTGTTGAAAGTGCTCGAACTTACGGATAGCGCCAAATACCAGACCAGGAATCACCGCCGACTTCTAGACCCGCTTGTATACTTTCCGCTTGGAGAATCACTGTACCTATCGAGTCGCGGAGAGTGAGTTGAAGGTAACCCGCCGTAGTGTCTCGACAGCGAAATTGCAGCCCCTCGGCAGTGGGAACTCGGACGGGGGTTCCTTTGTGATCGCAAACGCCTTGAACACCTACTTGATAGCTTGAGTTGCGAGCCTGCATTTTCCAGCAGCCCCAGCTTTCGACTTGCCAACTAATCTCGGCTGTCCAAGGGACAAATTCGTAAAACTGACCTTGAAAATGAATGCCGATTAACCCCACGGATTCGGATTGACCGAGGACCTGCCGTTTGCCGCCGACTGCAGTGAGTGCCAGGTCAGGTTGACTTTCGAAGGCATTACAGTTCACCCAAAACCACTGCTGCGGAAAGGCTCGACCCCAGTTTTTTTCACTGTAGGCAGGCGCTTGCTTAAATTCATAAATCTTTCCATTCCAGTCGATGGTGCCGCTTGCCCAGCCGTGAGCTAAAAGAATTTGCCAACCTGGCTCAAAGATGGGTAAAAGCGAGAGCCAACCAGCTGTAGCCTGCTGTTGTCCCCAACCATAGACGGGCTCAATCTGATAATTCCAGCGGCAGTATTGCCCGGTTGCCGGATCTTGAAGATAGCCTTGATTTAACTGGTTACTGGCTTGGTAACCGCATTGAACTCGGTTAATGAATTCTTCTGGAGGCAATGGCTGTGCGGGTAACGGGAGCGAACTTCGTCCCCAATGCCCGAAATTTAAGTCCTGCGGATCTGCCCAAAAGCGATCGCAATCAGGAAGGGTTTGCCAAAGATATTGCTCCTCCGGACCCAGGATTTGGACGGCACCCCCTCGATAATTTGTCCGTGCACCTGGATTTTCGATGGAATACATAAAAGCAACACTTTCCTGATGCTTCGGCAATGTCACGCGATAGTACCACCCTTCAAAAAAGGGATTGGCCGCACCATCCCAGTGGTAGCCGCAATGGGGCGGTGTCAGCGAGTTTGCCATATTTAAGCTTAAGAAACTTAAATCGTAGGAATTTAATCTGTGTAGAGAGCCCTGAACAGTATCGGTTATCAGCCGCAGATCATTCAAAACCTTAGTCTATAAGATTCTGAATTCAGTTTAGCCAGGTTTTTGTAAAGTGGAGAGCACGACTACAGGGCGTTTCCTAATTCAATAGAGCTGTTGGGAAATGAAAATTAAAATCACTGAAATGTTTATGAGTAAAGACTTACCGGAAAAATCTCTGAAAAGTGCATAAAAATCTCTTCTGACGTGCATTTCAGGATTTTTTCTACATGTTACACAACCAGTCTAATCCAGCTAGTATGTTCTGTAGAAATGGCAAAAATTTCATGGCATAAAATATTACAATTTCTCTATAAGTTTTATGTTGCTAAATCTGCCAGACATATATCATAAAAATCTCGTCCAACTGACATGAAAATCCCTGTATTT
>JBCDHF010000369.1:0-4758 GCA_038750375.1 Cyanobacteria bacterium P01_H01_bin.15 | reverse complement strand
TGGGGGCATTGGTTACTCCCGCAAGTACAACAAGATTTGGCAACCCTTGCAAACACAATTGTCAAATATGAACCCGTTTCGATGCTGGTAAGGGAGCGTGAATATGAGCTGGCACAAAGCCTCATGGACTCTGCCGTTGAACTCATCATTTCGCCCCTAGACGACTTGTGGATTCGGGATACCGGTCCGGTTTTTGTGATGACTGAAACCGGTGAACGGGCAGCGATTGACTTCAACTTTAATGGCTGGGGCGAAAAGCAGGGCTATCGACGGGATGCTCAAGTGGCTGAATTTGTGGCTAAACAAGCAGGCGTTACTATCATCAACACAGATCTGGTGTTAGAGGGAGGATGCCTGGAAGTTGATGGTGAAGGCACTGCGATTATTACAGAAAGCTGCGTTGTTAATCCCAATCGCAATCCAGGGCTTACGAAACTACAGATAGAGGCGGAACTAAAATCGCTGTTGGGGTTAAACAAAATCATTTGGCTACCAGGGATTAGGGGAATGGATATTACTGATGGTCATACCGACTTTTACGCTCGCTTTGTCCGTCCAGGAGTCGTTATCGCCGCGTTTGATCCGGACCCAGAGTCTTTCGACCACGCTGTCATGAGGCAACATTTGGAAATATTGCGCACAGCATCCGACGCTCAGGGACAGTCCTTAGACGTGATTGTGTTAGAAAACCCGATGATAATCCGCGAAGCCTATGCCACTGAAGAGTTTGCGGCTGGGTATGCTGGCTTCTATGTTTGTAATGGGGCTGTGATTATGCAGGAATTTGGTGATATCAAAGCTGACAACGCGGCTAAGCAACATTTACAACAAGCCTTTCCCGATCTTGAAATTGTGCAAATCAATCTCGACGCGATCACAGCAGGCGGCGGTACTATTCATTGCGCCACCCAGCAAGAACCGGCTTAGCGGAATGATGTATAAATCTACAGTTTCTGCGTATCTCGACATAGACGCCCGTCTTCGAGATGCAGCAAGCGATCACCAATATCCAAAATTCGGTTATCGTGGGTCACAATCAAAACCGTTGTTCCATTTTCTCGCGCAAGTTTCTGCAATAAATCCACAACATCACGCCCCGATTGACTATCTAAGGCCGCTGTCGGTTCATCGGCTAAAACAATCGCCGGTTCACTCGCTAACGCTCTTGCGATCGCAACTCTTTGTTTTTGCCCACCGGATAAATTCGCCGGATAGTAATCTATGCGGTCTGCTAATCCGACTGAACTTAGGGCGTCTGCCGCTTTTTCGCGCATTTGCGATCGCGAAAGCTCTGCCTGTAATTCCAAGCTCATCATGACATTCTCGATGGCGGTCAGACTCTGATGTAAATTATGCGCCTGAAAAATATAGCCATTATGGCGACGAGTACAAACTAACGTTGAGGACGGTGCCACGCAAAGCTCTTGACCCAAAACCCTTAAACTACCGGATTGAGCTGAACGTAATCCACCTAATAACGTTAGTAACGTCGTTTTGCCTGATCCTGAAGGACCGGACATAATTACAATTTCCCCAACAGCCAGATCAAAACTGAGATCAAACAAGGTTTGTTTCCGTAAATTCCCCTTGCCGAAGAAATGATCAAGATGACGAACTTCGATAACTTTTTTGCTAGGAGCAATGGTTTGCAACATCGTGAAATTCTCCCGTCAATAAATATCTGCCGGATCGGCATTTTGGAGACGTCGAGAGGCGATCGCGCCAGAGATACAGCACATAACGCCGGTCAACACAAACACAAATATGACTCTAGATGCCACTAAGTACATCGGTAATGCGGTGGCTTCGCGAGCTAGACGATAGAGTCCTAAAGAGATGCCATAGCCCGGCAAAAATCCCATGATCGTCAACACCAACGATTCTTCGAGTAGAACGAATAAAAAATAGCGATCGCGGAAACCCATCGCCTTGAACGTGGCGTATTCGGCAAGGTGAGCATTAACGTCGGTGGAAAGGACTTGATAGACGATCACAACTCCCACCACAAACCCCATGGCAGAACCAAATCCAAACACAAAACCAATGGGAGTACGCTCATTCCAATAGGCATATTCAAAATCGATATATTCTTCTAAAGTGAATGCAATTACGTCAGCTGGAAGCGTTGCGTTAAGTTGGGCACGAATAAGGTCTGCATCATAACTAGGGTCAATCTTCAACAAACCCATACTCGGCGTGTTTTCACTCCGCTTTGGAAAAAGGCGCAAGAAGTTTTGGTCACTAGTAATTAAAATCCCATCAAACGCGAAGGCGGCTCCCACCTCAAATTGTCCCGCTATCGTAATACTCCGGCGCTCAATTTCTGTGGACATCGTTTGATCCGCAGAGAGGTTAGCAACCAGTTCCCCATATTCTCCTCGAGATGTGGCGTCGAAGAGTACATGATCCGGCAGCTTGATTAAATCTAACTGTTGATTGACTTCAGGGAGGTGAAAAGTAGGTGTTGTGGGATTTTGCCCGATCACTAACATCGGAGTTAATTGACGGGTCACAGGATTACGCCAATCCAAAAAATTAACGTACAAGGCATCAGCACTCAGAACGCCTGGAATATCTAATGCTTGGTATAAACGTCGCCGAGGGAATGTATATAAACGGGTCATTTCTCGCGCCCGAGAGGAAATTAAAACCAAATCGGTATCGAGTTTCCGTTGTATCGAAGTATTCGTATCAAAGAGCGCATTACGGAATCCCAGCTGCATAAAAATTAAAATATCAGCAAAGGCAATGCCCGCAATCGCGGTGAGTAAACGTGTTTTATCCCGCCAAAGCTGATTCCAACCGAGCGGGGTTCTTCTGAATATTGATTTGAGTAGATTCATCGCTCAATTTTCACCATGACTTGTAAATTGGTGTAGTTAGCAACCGGTTCACTTTCGTCTAACTGCACCTTGACTTCCACAATCCGCGCGTCGATATTCTCTGAAGGGTCGGCATTGACCACGTCTTGTCGCTCTATTAAACGTCCAATTTCAATCACAGTGCCCGCTTGGGGCGCAGGCAATGAATCGCTGCTGACCGTAGCAGTAGCCCCGAGCCGCACGTTAGCGACATCGCTTTCAAACACCTCTGTGATCGCAAGCATTTGCTGAGTATTCCCGAGCAACAAAAGCCCGTCGGGTCCGATTTGCTCTCCCGGCCAAGCTTTGATTCTCAATATCTGTCCCGCTTGCGGTGCCGTAATATAAGCATCCTGAAGTTGGGCCTGCACTTGGCGAACTTCGGCTTCTGCGATCACAACCTCGGCCTCGGCGGCCTGAACATCGACTGGGCGGACTTCGGCGACGGCGGATAGCTGGGATTTGGCAGCGGAAATTTGCTGAGAGAGGGTTGACTCAGTGCGTCGGAGATTGGCCTGAGCTTCCTCGACTTCCGCTTGTCTACTGTCAGTGATGCGTTGATAGTTGGCTTGAGCTTCTTCCACTTGCCGCCGAGTGGTTTGGGCTTGCAAACAAAATTGCTCCTGTTGCTGAGCGGAAATTGCCCCGCTTTCTAACAGCATCGAGTAGCGATCGCAATCGGTTTGGGCCTGTGCTAATTCAGCTTTGATTCTTTGCAAGGTCGCGGCTTGGGCTGAGCGCTCACCGGTCAGTTGCGCAGAGAGGGTGGCAATTCGGGCTCGCTGTGTTTCGATCTGTCCGGCGAGCTCTGCCTGCTCCCTAGCGAACTGCGATCGTTGGGCTTCGATTTCGCCCGTTTTTGCGCCTGCCAACACCTGCGCCAATTGAGATTTAGCGGCGAGGACTCCTGCTTCCGCTTGAGCTAGAGATGCCTGCAATCGAGCCTCACTATCCAAAATCGCTAGGGGTTGACCCGCCATTACGAGATCGCCTTCTGCCACCAGTAATTGAGCGATCCGACTGCCTTGCCCCGAGGTGGGAGCTGTCACTGAGATCAACTCTCCTGCTGGCTCCAGGCGCCCCAACGCTGTCACCGTAGTGATCTGAGGCATTTCAACCGTGGGTACGTCTAACAGGACCGGCCTCCTGGCTTGCTGCTGCCAAACCCCAATACCGATACCGCCCAAGACAACGCCCGCGATCGCAACGGGAATCCAACGACGGGTGGGCTTTTTCAGAATTAACATCACAATTCGTTGCCTCAACTAAACTAAACAGTTCAGTTCTCACACTTTTAAACTAAACTGTTTAGTGCAATAATGTCAACTGTCACTCGAAAGTCAGCAACCAAATTGACGGACTCTAATTCAGCTTCAGTGATGTCTGCGAAGGCGATCGCAATTTTGCGTGGTGCGAAAGAGGAATTCTTGGCGCGAGGGTATGCTGCGGCGAGTATGGATCGGATTGCCAAGCGGGCAAAAGTTTCTAAGGCAACGGTTTATAGCCATTTTCAGGATAAGGAAGCGCTGTTCGGGAAAATTATGCAGCAGCTGGCCGAGCAAAGGTTTCAGCGAGTATTTCATCCCAATCGCGAAGAGTTGACGGGAACGCCCGAAGAAGTGCTAACTCGGGTGGCCAATGACGCCTTAGATTTAGCGGAAGGAGAGCAAGAATTTAGTGATTTTATGCGGGTCATTATGGGCGAGTCGGGGCGTTTTCCGGAATTGGCGTTGCCCTATGTTCAAAACGTCGCCAAGCCGCTGTTGACTGCTCTCGCTGAGTATTTTGCCAGCTGTCCAGAACTTGCGATCGCAGATCCGGAAGCCACCGCCCGAGTCTTTGCTGGAACGCTCGTTTATTTTGTGATTTTGCAAGAGGTTTTACACGGAGAACAAGA
>JBCDHF010000368.1:0-4779 GCA_038750375.1 Cyanobacteria bacterium P01_H01_bin.15 | reverse complement strand
GGGCGCGACCGATGCCTGTGACAAAGACAATTCCTACTAATAAGCCCAACATTAAACCCGGTCCATTAGGAATTCCGGTTTGGCGATGGATGATAGATGCAATCGCAAGTAAGAAACTGTCTACGGGTTGGTTAGAGAGAACATTCAGAATTTGACCGATAACATAGGGAAACACCAAATCCAGTAGCTCAAACACGCAGGTCGCAGTGATGCTCAAAATTGCCAAACGACGATAATCGCGAAAGTAGCCGAGCAAATCGCGCCAAGAAGCCATAATTTAAAAAATAGAACTCGAATACTATTTTAAGGAGCTTTGCCTCTGTTTTTGTGAGCGCAGTTTTACTTCGCTGCTTCGTTCCGAGTTCCGAAAGCCTGGCGAGTTTGTGATCGCGCAAAATAGCTCTCACTATAGCTATCAGTGTCAGAGAAAATCTCTTTCAAGAAATGATCCCAAAAAAACTCCCGTTTCTGCGGAATGGCACTAAAACTAGAGGAAGACTTGGCACATTTAGTTCGATGAAGCGTTTATCACAGCTAGGAAACGTCCTTTCCTCGCGCTCAGGACTTTGGGGGCTGGGCATTTTAGCAATGGTCGTGGCCGGGTTCGCGATCGTAATTCCCGCGTTGCGCTTAAACAGTGAAAATGCGCCGGAGCCAGAACTGCCGCTAAAACAAGGAGCGGTTGCGACCAGCCAGCATCTGGCGACCCAAGTCGGAATCGACGTTTTAGAGTCTGGCGGAAATGCAATCGATGCGGCCGTGGCGATCGGTTATGCTCTCGCGGTGGTCCATCCCTGTTGTGGCAATCTTGGGGGCGGTGGCTTCATGACAGTCCGTTTTGCAGACGGGGAAGAAACGTTTCTGAACTTTCGCGAGATTTCACCGGCGGCGCTGACCCCAGAAATTTATCAAACGCTTAAAGACGCCGAGAATGGCTGGCAAGAAGCTGGTGTGCCTGGAACGGTTGCGGGTCTGGAATATGCCAGGGAAAAGTACGGCACTAAATCTCGCTCAGAATTACTGGCTCCCGCGATCGCATTAGCTCAAGAGGGTTTTGTCCTAAAGCCCGGAGACGCAGAAATATTGGCGCGTAATGAGCAGAAACTCAAAGATTCAACCCTTCAAAAGGTATTTTTCCCTGGAGGTCAGTTAGTCGGTGCCGGGGACACATTAGTACAGTCCGCTTTGGCGAATTCCTTACTTGAGATCGCAGATCAGGGACCGTCAGTTTTTTATGAGGGCAAAATTGCTGCCGAGATTGTAGCTACGAGCCAGACAGATGGAGGGGTGCTGACCCAAGAGGATTTAGCCGCGTACGAAGTGATCGAGTCAGAACCCTTAGCCTGTGACTATCGAGATTATGAGCTGATTACCACTCCGCTGCCCGGCGGTGGTCTGACCGTCTGCCAGATTCTCGGTTTACTCGATCGCTTCCCGACTCAGCGAGTTGCCGCAATAGACGGGACAGGGCACCATTTATTGCTGTCCACGATGAGTTTTGCCTTTCGGGAGCGCAACAAATTTTTTGGCGATCCGCGATTCACAGAAGTCGACCCTGATGATTTTCTCGATATCGACTATCTACAACAACTCACCCAAGAAATTCCCCGCGATCGTCCCCCAGATATTAACGTGCTACCTATTCCTGAAGGATACGAAACGACCCACTACAGCGTGGTCGATCCTGAAGGGAATGCGGTGTCAGTCACCTATACCATCAACGGATTTTTTGGCAACGGGATTGCACTGCCGGAAAGTGGCTTCTTCTTGAACAATGAATTAGATGATTTTCTGGAGCCGAACAAGATTGGCTTCGAGTTGGATCATCCTAACGCTGTGGGTCCCCGCAAACAGCCCCTATCCTCTATGTCGCCCACCATTGTGACCAAAGATGATGAACTCGTTTATGTCCTCGGGAGCCCTGGTGGACCGACCATCACCACAACTGTGGCGCAGATTTTAGTGAATCTGATTGATCGGCAACAGCCCCTTCAAGAGGCGATCGCGGCCGGAAAACTACATACTCAAGGACAAGAAAATCGGGTAGTGGCCGAAGAAATCACCTTGACTCCCGAGTTGCGATCGCAACTAGAAGATTACGGATATGGTCTGACTACTTTTAAGCAATGGGGAGCGGTGACTGCGATTGCCGTTCAGTCCGATGGACAACTCATCGCGGTAACCGACCCCCGAAGGCCTGCTGGAGCGGCATTAACGACTCAGCCGGACATTGATTAAAACAACACATCTCAGCAAGAATTGAATATCGCTTCTAAATCCTTTCTTTGGGCGTGATCTGCAGGATAAATTAATATTAAGTCCATCATTAACTGAGTCCGATTTGTCATTTGTGCCCGAGAGAAAAGCTCTGCGTCATATTTATCAGCTACATCTGCATCTTCATCAGAATTGTGAGGAATGCCCCAAAACAGATCCTGTGAAATGTGATGCCAATGCCTCTACCGGTAGTGAGCGTAAAGTTAAACCGACGGCAAAAAACATTCACTGTGCAACAATTTTGACCCCTGACGACTTCTTCCTCAGTCCGTTCTCCTATTTACAATCCTTAAATAATTTCTTGGGTATTGAAATGTTTTTGAATTTTGGGATAAATTGTTGAGCTGAAATATCAACTTTTTGCAGAGTCAGGACTCGGAAGTCATGGAACGACGCAGCTTTCTTCAGTGGTCAAGTTTAGCAGCTGGTTCAGCCGCCATGGCCGGAATTCTCGGAAAAGCGGATCAGGGTTTGTCACACTCAACTCCAGCGAACCCGAGCGCTGCTCAGAAAATTGCGCCGCTACCGACTTCTGACGAAGAGTTGATCTACACTCCTGCCACAGACCTTGTAAAGCTATTTAAGACAAAGCAAGTTTCTCCGGTAGACGTTCTTAACGCCCAACTGAAGCAAATTGAAGCCGTTAATGGTGAAGTGAATGCCATTACGCACACCCATGTAGAGGAGGCGATGGCGGCAGCACAAGAATCGGAGAAACGCTATCTTCAAGGGAACCCGCGCCCACTCGAAGGAATTACGGTAGCCCTGAAAGATGAATATGATAAGGAGGGCTGGATTACTACCGCTGGCTCTGTTCTATTGAAAGATAACGTGGCGACGAAAAATCACCCGGCTGTTGATAAGCTGATCAAAGCTGGAGCAGTGATGCATATTCAAACCACTGTCCCAGAGATGTATTTGGCTGGTGTGACTTGGACGGATTTGTGGGGTGTCACTCGCAATCCCTGGAATTTAGACTACACCGTCGGCGGATCTTCTGGCGGGTCGGGTGCGGCACTGGCAGCGGGAATGACAACTCTGGCAACCGGCTCAGACATGGGTGGCTCAACGCGGATTCCTTGTGCATTTAATGGGCTATACGGCTTTAAAGCTCCTTACGCACGTAATGCTCCTCCGGCTGGTGCCGTCTTTTTACTACCCTCCAGTGAAGGTCCGATGGCAAGGACGTTTAAAGACATGGTGCTGCTGCAAAATGTAATGGTGGGCCCGGCTCCTTACACCGTCACCTCCCTGAGACCTGCGATCGAATATCCATTGAGCTACGACGGCATAAAAGGGATGCGTATTGCCTACACCCTTGATCAGGGTTGGGCTCAAGTTGATGCAGATACTCGCCAGAACACTGAAGACGCATTGAAAGTACTAGAAAGTCAAGGCGCTATTGTGGAAGCGGTTGAGTTTGACTTTGGTTTAACCGGACCCGAAATTCGGGAAGCGCTGGTGAAGGCATTGCTGAGTGGGGCATTTGGTGCAGACATGGCTCAACTTGCCGATTACAGTGAATATTTGACGACCTATGGACGTTATTTTGCTGAAATAGCTGCTCGTGATATGGGACCTCAGCAAGCTAAGGAAGCGGCCGAAGCTATCAATGCACTATATGCGAAGGTACAAGACACCGCTTTTTTACAGGGATATGACGCAATTGTGATGCCGACGTTGGCGACGAGCAATATTGCCGCCGACTTTGACCCAACGGCTGACTCAGTCCTGATTAATGGTGTTGAAGTTGATCCGCATGTAGGTTGGATGTTGACACCCCTTTGGAATCTGTTGAACTGGAACCCTGTTGTCGTCGTTCCCTCAGGATTAGATCGGAATAATATGCCCACAGGATTGCAGATTGCAACAAAAACCTACGACGATTTGACTGCTTTCCAAATTGCATCCGCTTATTCTGAAGCTGCAAGCCCCCTATTCTCTAATGGTCGCTACCCTGATTTTCGGAAGTAAACACCCTGACGCCAGTAGTAGTAGGACGTGAGTCGAGGAATTGAGTGTTGTTTAACTGGAACAATGTTAGAAACCAAATTGGTCAGTCCTCTGATTATCCAGTAAGCGAGTTCAGAAGTTAGACCTCTTGCAGGAATCGGAAAATTGAACGATTTTAATGGGTTTTAGCCTCCAACAAATGGGTCCGTGCAAGAGGTCTGTTAACTCGATTTATTCATTTGATACTTCATTGGACTTTTCAAAGAAACAGGCGATATCGGAATAAGGAACAGGTTCTATCAACTCAACTTCTTGCACAAATTCAGCAGCGTAAAATGCCTGAGATCTTTCCCACCATGCGGGAAATCCTGGTGTTGCTTTATAGGTTGAAATCATGTGCTGCTCATGGGACCAAAATCCATGTTCTGCCAGATTTCTTTTGTGTAGCAGGAATGCTGATTGGGCTATCCTAAATTCCTCAAGCATGAGGATATGAAAATGGAGTAAATCCTCTGGTGACATGGAGTCTGGGGCGACAAGACCCTGTCG
>JBCDHF010000367.1:0-4793 GCA_038750375.1 Cyanobacteria bacterium P01_H01_bin.15 | reverse complement strand
GAATTTAGGTTGGAAGATCAGTAGCCGAGGCTTTTTCTTAAACAGCAGACTGGCTCAATCCTGACTACGCTCAACGACAGTGTGAATAACTGCTTAAACACACAGAATCCTACTTGAGCTCACGCTCATATTTATTACTATCGTGCTTGATCACTAAAGTCCTTGAAATCCGTGTATAAACTGATTTCTGGTATTCACTTGTTTGCGTTTTATGTATTCCTCTTGAGGGCTTAAGCCATCAAGTGTTAGCCGATTAGAGTCAATGGAATGTCCGGTTTTGTGAGTATATATACATAGGTCTTTCGAGTGGTCTGGCTCTTTTTGCGGTCTCTCAGTTTGCACAAGCTTTCAATGTAAAGCCGTAATAATGCTTTAAATGAGTTGGTTAGAGCTGAAGCCGACCCCAAAACATTGAGCAGTGGAAAGGCGAAATGGTGATATCAATGCTTAATGGCTATCCCAAGACCTTTAAGCGCACACTCATTTGAGTAAGCATTTAACTCATTTTCTTGCGGAGACTAGTTATCATGGCATTCTCCACATTTATAAGAGGGCGATTGCCTGCCAGAACGCTTTAAAATTAGGCAACTCGAAAGTAGACATGTCCTAAGCGATCTGGTGAAGGCCATAAACTATGTTAAGACCGCCAATCCAATGGTATCCCGGACATATTGCCAAAGCAGAACAAGGACTGAAGTCTCAGCTCAAACGAGTGGATGTCGTCCTGGAGGTGCGCGACTGCCGCATCCTGCAAGCATCCGCTCATCCCGATGTCCCGCGATGGATCGGAAATAAGCCTTGGCTACTTGTCTGCAATCGCATGGACATGATTCCTCTGCATCTCAGGCAAGCTTGGGAAAATTGGTTTCTCGAAACGCAGGAAATTACCCCATACTTTACAGATGCGCAGCACGGCAAAGGCGTAATTCAACTTTTGAATGCCGCCAAAAAAGCTGGTATCGCGATGAATGAGCGTCGGAGCAATCGTGGATTGCAACCGCGACCTGTGCGTGCAGTCGTTATTGGGTTCCCCAATGTGGGTAAGTCAGCCCTGATTAATCGATTGCTCAATCGTAAGGTGGTCAGTAGTGAGCGCCGTCCCGGAGTAACCCGGCAACTACGCTGGGTTCGTATTTCTGAACAGATTGAGTTACTCGATGCGCCAGGCGTAATTCCCTCTCGTTTGGAAGATCAGGTGGCTGCCGTTAAATTGGCGATTTGTGATGACATTGGGCAAGCAGCCTACGACAATCAGCGAGTGGCGGCTGCCTTGGTAGAGCTTCTGAACGAGCTAGACTTAGGCAACGTGTTGAAAGGCCGTTATAGGATAGCGACAGAAGATTTATCCGGGGAGGACTATATTTGTCAGCTGGCACAGCGTCGACACCGGAATGATCTAGAACGCGCTGCCCGTCAACTCTTAGACGATTTTCGGCGTGGGGATTTGGGCAATATTTCCCTGGAAATCCCGCCTCCAGTTTGAATCGAAGACTACCTAGCGCAAAGCGGTTTCCGCCAGCGTTTTCGTGATTAAAATATCATGGGTTCCTTGGAGTTCTTCGTCGAGAGCGGGTCGCCGTTGTTCGTACTGTCCGTCACTCCGGAGTTCCCAGGCTTGTCGGCTATCTGCGAGCAACGTTCCCAAAAATTCCTGTAGATTTTTCACTAATTCCAGATCTTCAATCGGGGTTACGGCTTCGACCCGACGGTCGAGGTTCCGCGGCATCAAATCCGCGCTGCCGATATAAATTTCTTCCTGACCCTGATTATGAAAGTAAAAAATACGAGAATGCTCCAAAAATCGGCCAATAACGCTAATTACTCTAATATTTTCGCTAATATCGGGGATCCCAGGGCGTAGACAACAAATTCCCCGAATAATCAAGTCAATTTTGACGCCCGCTCGTGCGGCTTCATAAAGAGCGGTAATCAAAGTGGGATCAACCAAAGAGTTCATTTTGGCGACAATCCGACCACTGCCACTTGCTTTGGCATGTTCAGTTTCCCGTTTCACAAATGACAAGAGGCGATCACGTAACGTTACTGGGGCGATCAAAAGCTTACGGAAGGAGTTTTGTTGAGAATAACCTGTCAAGTAATTAAATAGATCGGAAAGGTCGCACCCCAGCTCTTCCCGACAACTGAAGAGACCTAGATCAGTGTAGAGTTTGGCTGTTTTGGGATTGTAGTTGCCTGTACCGATATGGACATAGCGTCGCAGTCCGCCAGATTCTTTACGAACCACCAAGGTGATTTTGGTGTGGGTTTTTAATCCGACTAGGCCGTACACAACATGGACCCCGGATTGCTCCAGTCGCTGGGCCCAGAGAATATTATTTTCCTCGTCAAAACGTGCCTTAAGTTCAACCAGTACTACCACTTGCTTGCCGTTTTCGGCTGCTTCCATCAACGACTTAATAATGGGGGAATCGCCGGAGGTGCGATAAAGGGTCATTTTAATCGCCATGACCTGGGGGTCTCGAGCTGCCTGCTCAATCAGTTTCTGCACCGTTGCCGCAAAGGAATGGTAAGGGTGATGAACTAGCTGATCTTGCTGCTGAATCAGATCAAAGATTGTATCTGGTCCAGATCTCTCTTCAGGAACATTTGTGAAGGTGCGGAACGGGAGGGGAATTTGCGGTTCCCAGGGAATATCTTTCAGTTCTGGACGCGGCAGACCGAGAAAATAAAATAAATTACCGAGACCAAGCAGTCCGTCGGTGACGTATACATCATTACTGTCTAATTCCAGCTCGCGCATCAGAACGGATTTGACGTTCTCGGGCATGGTGGATGTCAGTTCGATGCGAACGGCGGTTCCAGCCACTCGGCGACGGCGTAAGCCTTCCTGAATGGCCAGCATCAAATCGTCGGCTTCATCTTCTTCAACGGAAATATCGGCATTGCGGGTAACACGAAATGGGTGGCATTCGAAAATTTCCATCCCCGGAAACAGGGACTCTAAATTGTGAGCCACAATCTGCTCTATCGGTACCCCCATCCAGGTCACGGGCTGCTCAATCGTCTGGGCTGCCAATTCGGAGGGGAGCTCAATGAAGCGAGGGAGAACTTTGGGCACTTTGACCCGTGCAAAGAGTTCAGTATTTTGTCCTGCTTTTTTGATACTGACGGCTAGATTAAAGCTGAGATTTGAAATGAAGGGAAATGGATGGCCGGGATCAACGGCAAGGGGAGTCAAGATGGGGAAGATTTCTTTATTAAAAAGCGAATGTAAGTAGTTTCGCTGCTCGACGCTGAGATCGACGTAGTTTACGAGGTGAATCCCTTCTTTAACTAGTTCAGCTCTGAGTACCTGTTCAAAATGTTGACTTTGCTCGGAAATAAGGGGATGGAGGCGTTTTCCGATATCAGCAAGCTGCTGGGCGGGGGTTCGTCCGTCAGGAGTCAGCTTAGTGACTCCTGCTTTGACTTGTTTTTTGAGTCCAGCCACCCGCACCATAAAAAATTCATCCAGATTACTGCTAAAAATAGCCAAAAATTTAAGCCGTTCCAGTAGGGGCGTCCGCTCATCAAGGGCTTCATGAAGAACGCGGTAATTAAATTCCAACCAGCTTAGTTCACGGTTAAAAAAGTATTCGGGCTTAAGTAGTTCGTTGGGCATTGCAGATAGGGTGACGTGCTCTTGAATTATGGTGTTATCCTTGGCAAGAATCTGAAGCCATTTTGGCTCAAAAATCCCTGTAGCCCCTATGATATCTAGATTTTCAATACCCAAAGATGCTTGATTGGGTTCAAAAATAACTGGGTATTCTAGACGTCATTTAACGGGTATGAAACAAAACAATTGTGTTGTTTGCGTTTTGACACGCCCGGTGATGTCAGGCGAGATTCGATGAGAGGAAGGATGGCACAGCCTAAGACGCTGGCAAAAAATTTAATGATTTCAAGCGAATTATTTGTGATCGCAAACGAAGTTTATTCAGTTGATAATTTTCTCTTTTCAAATCGCAGCTCACTTAGCAACGAACGCGGCTAAATATGGCTTTAACCGCGCTCTATTATGAGGGATGACCTGGGAGCTTGCGCTCAACTTAGAAACCTCATAAGATTTTTAAGTGTTGGGGGTACATACTTGGACGTCAGACAGGATCTAGGCTGTTTGGTTATCCCTCCCCCCGGTAGCCCTTAAATAGGGACTTCCCCTCCTAGTGAATTGTCCTAATTTCTAGTGCTAATTTTTGAGAGACTTATGCTGAAGCAACTCATTTCCTCGATTAAGGGTCAACGCCCGGCGACTCAATCCGTAAGCGCTCACTGTGATGGTCCTTGCGGCGTTTACGATCCTGCTTCTGCGCGTGTTTATGCAGAAGCGGTATTAAGCATGACCAAGAAAATTTTGGCTCTGGAGCCGAGCGATAGTGTCGCTTATCAAAACACTCTTTCTCGTTACATCGCGATTAAGGAAGAGCAGGCCCAAAACGCCAAAGAAGAAATTCTGATTCTTTGGACAGACTATTTCAAGCCTGTTCATTTGGAAACCTATCCCGACCTACATGACACTTTTTGGAAAACGGCCAAACTATGCTCCGCTTGTAAAGTCGAAGTCAGCTTGCAGCATGCAGAAGAGCTAATGTCTGCCCTTGAGACTATTCATGGCATCTTCTGGGCGACGAAGGGTCGCGACGTGGCTTTCGTTAAGGCAGTCGCTTAGAGTCGACGCGTTTCCAAAGCTCGTACGCTCTATTTATTGGAATAGCTTTTCTAACCCTGGACAATTGCTCCGGGGTTCATTTTTATAGCAGCCGCCACCTTCGTAAGGGGGCGGCTACGCG
>JBCDHF010000366.1:0-4815 GCA_038750375.1 Cyanobacteria bacterium P01_H01_bin.15 | reverse complement strand
TTTTGAAATCGCTGTAAGTCAATGTCAACAAGGCAAACGGTTTTTTATGCTCAAGCTTGATGTTTGTAAAGAAATGATGCTTTGTCTTTTTTGCTGCAAAAATCAGCGTGCGATCACTCAATTTCCATTCACGACATATTTCCGATTCCAAACGCGAAATGTGCCCTGAATCTTAAGGGCGTATCTCGCTTTCTACGTTCACGTGACAAAAACGCTGCTAATACTCCCACCGTATTCTCAGGGACAACAAACTAATTTGCGGAGGCCCAGCAATCAATAAAAAGCTCTCCATCTCGAAAGAGTGGAGAGCGAAATAAAAAAGCTAAGTAAATGTTGTTGGTATCAGAGCTTAAGATTCTGGACCGTGCCTAAATCACGCCGGTCTCCTTGATCAGATTCTTAATAATGTTGTCCTTGATCATCAGCTGCTTCAGGACTTGCATTAAAAAATCCTTCGATTCATCCGCACTGAGATTGGACACTTCAGATTCATAGCGCTTGAGACTAAACTTTTGCTCCAAGCTTAAATCCATAGGGACATTCATCATATGACACTCCCGGCATTAGCCAATTGCATACGTACCTTGCAATACGAACCAATATTAACATTGTTTTCTTTCGCTTGACAAGGGCTTTTCTGTATTGTATCGAATTTGGCATTTTTACCTGAGCTTCAGACTGCTTGCAAAGTTTAGAGGTTGATGCCAGCGAAGAAACCACAGTTTCATTGGCTGTCTAATCGTAATTGGCGTAACAATTAAAAAAACTTTTGCTAAAAAACTGCAGAATATGAATGTCGTCGATTTCTTTGCTCAAAGCGCAGGTAAGTGGACCTCTCGCCGAGTGACCCATCATTTAGCTTTTCGCCGAGCAGAGCTAGGCAGCTCACACATCGGAGTAGAGTCCTTAGCTAACGGCGAACCTCGGATTATCGATATCTGCAAGATGCATGATGTTGACCCGTCATTATCTGTTGGCGGAGCCTACGTCGCCTGGCAAGGGGTTATGGGCTGGGATAAAGAAGATGAAAATCATGAGGGCTCTACCGTTTTCGCATTGATTCCTGAAACCTCCGATCTCAGAAAAGGAACTTTGTTGCGGGAGCGTGGGTATGCAGAGATTGTGCCCGTTGCCGGCAAATTCCACATAGATGACGAAGATGCACTCGTCCTGACTACCGACTACGACAGCATGACTATTTTTGAGCGCTTTTGGTTTGTTAACCCGAATTTAAGAATGCGTAGCAGCACAGTTCAGCGAATGGGTGGATTTACGACAGCAACCTTCTGTGTGGAATCTCGCGAGCTGGATAATTCTGAGAAGCAAATCTCGGTCCAAACTGATGCTGCGAACGCAGGAGCTTCAATGACCGCCTTGTCTGCACTGGGCTGGTGAGAAATTTGCCAAAAAATGTTCTTGAGATCAGCCAACTGTGGTTGTTGCATTGAGTCCAATCTCCAGATCAAATAATCTTCGGAGATTAGACTCAATGGCGAAAAAGAGTAAGAGCTCATTTTTTTATAACTAGTCGTAAACAAACGTTGCTTTTCATTGCGAATTGATAGGCACTTCTACTCACGGGGTTTTAGGGTGATTGTTGAGCATTGCCTAAAGCAATTGCTTCTAAGTGAATTTGAACCCCCAGTTAAATACTCCAGATTCCTCCAGAGGTGCCAATCAATGTCTACTATTCCACTTTTGTCCTACGCCCCATCGTCCCAAAATCAACGCGTCATTGGATTTGAAGTTGCCGGAGAAGAGTTCCCTAAAATTTTCTCGACAGAAGGTTTGCCGACAGAAGGCGAGATGAATACAGTCATTTACGCTGCCTACCGCCAAATCTTTCATGAGCAGCAAATGCTAGCGAGCCATCGTCAAGTATTTCTGGAGTCCCAGTTACGAGCAGGTCAAATTTCAGTTAAAGATTTTATTCGCGGGTTACTTCTCTCTGATTCATTTCGACGACTGAACTTTGAAGCCAATAATAATTACCGTTTTGTCGAGCTGTGCGTTCAGCGGGTTTTAGGTCGAGCAGTCTACAACGATCGGGAAAAATTGGCTTGGTCAATTGTCCTTGCAACAAAGGGTATTCAGGGTTTTGTCGATCAACTGCTAGATAGTGACGAATATGAAAACAGCTTCGGTGATAATAGTGTGCCGTTCCAACGTCGACGAATCCTACCGCAGAGGGAATTAGGAACATTACCTTTCGAGCGGATGGCTCGGTACGGACTTGACTACCGTGATCGCTTGCCGAAACCGACCCTACTTCGCCGATTCGGAGCCAACGACGGTTTGTTTGCACAGGGCGAAGAATTTACCTGGGAAGCTTTTGTCGAGCGAGTTAATTGGCCGATTGTTTCAGGGCTCCTCGTTTTACTTTTCCTGAGCAGCGCGGTAGGCATGGCAATTTCTGCCGCGGCGATTCCCCCTGCCGGTTAATTTGAGATAAGTCGAATCCACAAACTTGCTTAGGCACCGCTCCTCTGTGAAGAGCGGTGCTTTTCAATGATTGCGTCGGAGGAACTATATGAAGACGCCAGCAGTTCTCAATGGTCAATCCCCAGAGCCCCAACCAAAATATTAATTTATGTTACTTTTATTAAACTGAAACGAATAATAAGCAGCCTTTCTCTTATTATTTGAAGGAATCAACTTAAGTACAGTTAAGCTTTCTTAAAGAAAAGGGAGATTTTTAAACGTGGTGATTCCCCTTTTAGAATACGCCCCCAAGACTCAAAATGCTCGTGTTAGCGGCTACGAGATTGCGGGTGATGATCAGCCTAAAATTTATTCGACTGAGTATCTGTTTTCTCCTGACGATATTGCAGAACTTATCGAAGCAGCTTACCGTCAATTTTTCTTTCATGCTTTTGCGACGGATCGTGAGCCATTTCTAGAGTCCCAGCTTAAGAATGGTCAGATTACAGTCCGTGACTTTGTTCGTGGACTACTCCTGTCTGATACGTATCGTCGTAGTTTTTATGAGCTAAATAGCAATTATCGGTTTGTTGAACAAACTGTTCAGCGCGTTCTCGGTCGTGATACTTACAATGAGCGAGAAAAGATTGCTTGGTCAATTGTTGTTGCAACAAAGGGAATTGTCGGGTTTGTCGACACCTTGCTTGACAGCGATGAATATCTTGGCAATTTTGGCGATAGCATTCTGCCTTATCAGCGCCGCCGTGTTTTGCCTTCTCGTGAACGTGGAGAGACTCCGTTTAATATTCAATCTCCCCGTTACGACGAGTACTATCGATCAATTCTAGGATTTCCAAAGTTTGTCGGCACTGTTCAACCTCGTCGCTTCAAAAAGCCAGCAACATCGTTGGATTTGGTCCCTGGAAATCCAGCTCTATATATGGATTTAGCGAAGACTATCAGTCCTCTCACTGCTGGTCCTAGTGTCTCTATCCCCAGTGGAATGAGCTTTTTGGATAAAGTTCCTTATCGAAAATCCGAGTCAGCAAACGGCTAGGTTTTCAGTGTGTGTATCTGCACAGATTGAATGCTGTTTGGTGTTTTCCTCAATTGGAAATTTTCAAGGTGTGTAACTAACTTGTTTGCGCACCTTTTTTGATTGTTGTGATCGTCGACAAGCCTGTATTGATTTGTTGTCCAAGTACAACCTGATAGAACAACACCAGTTTCTAAGCCAATCTTTGTAATTTAAACGTGCGCTTAATAATTTTTGGCATAATCAATAAAGCAAAAATATTAGCCTGGCTGATGTGTACCCCAACCCCTTATCAATATGGGAGGGTATCTCAAATCAGACTGCAGGGGGCTCATGAAACCCAATGGATAAAAGGGCTAGCCGAATAGCATTTTTTGAAGGGCAGGTTTTGGGAGCAATTAATTCTTTTTCTCTCACTGTTTCCAAAATTTCTCGAATCAATGTGTCAAGTGAACATTCTTCTGGCTCTGGTGTTGGCAACTTTGTAACTTTGCCTTCATAGGCAAGCGTGTAAAGTTCTAGATGATGTTTGCTCATCACTTGAGCCAGTTTACGCAAGGTTTCTGGAGTCGGACAAGTTCCTTTGAAGCAAGCACCCCGCAATCGAGGTTGCGGAATACCGGAAAGCTCAGCCATGCGATTCATACTAATTTCTTGGTCTTCCAAGTGCTGAAGTATTGCAAGTCCTAGCGGAGAACAATCTTCTGGCTTAATTTGCAACCGCGCTGGCATAGGAAAAATGCAAAGAAATTTCTCTAGTGTGCAAACTTTGGAGTTTCTGAATGCGCAGCAACATCCCTAATCTTTGAGCACACATCTCAGTGATAAACGGCTTCTTCACAAATCGCCGATATTTGGGTAGTTGTTTTAATTATTCAAAAATAATTATGAAGTTATGATTGTTTCATCATGACTTCATATTATCGAGATGACTCAGTAGACCAAAAGCTAGGAAAAAAGGACATCGCAGCCGAAAATAGAAAGAGAATGTTCAATTTTGAGCTCGAAAGCTATCGCAATTAAAGCTAGTAGACTCGCGATAAAGTATTGTTCTAGCTACACGAGATAGTACTTTTCAGCCCACTTTCGTGTTTTACAAGACTGCTCCATTCGATACATAAGTCGGGCGTCCGGGTTTATAGTCGTAATACAAATTTTGCTCTAATCTGTTCAGTTCTCGTCACGCTCCGTGCTCAGCAAAAAAACAGAGTAGATACAAGCAAGCTTATAAACCAAAGAATAAACTAAACAAAAAAAATCGGGATGACAGGATTTGAACCTGCGACACCCTGCTCCCAAGGCAGGTGCGCTACCAAACTGCGCTACATCCCGTTTTCTATTTATGAATATATTCATAA
>JBCDHF010000365.1:0-4817 GCA_038750375.1 Cyanobacteria bacterium P01_H01_bin.15 | reverse complement strand
CTTTGGTACGAGGTCCTTGGTGATGATTTTATCAAGGTTCCTAGGCTCTCTCGTATCTACTACGACAACAAGTTTTTTAGCTATCCCTTAGAGCCTTACAATGCCTTAAGTAACCTGGGTGTAGTAAATAGCTTATTTATTCTATCTAGCTATGTTAAGGCCAAGTTACGTCCTAACCCAACGGAAGACAATCTTGAGCAGTGGGTGATCAATCGATTTGGAGAGCGTTTGTATCGTACATTTTTCAAAACCTATACCGAGAAGGTGTGGGGGATTCCCTGTACAGAGATTCAAGCAGAATGGGCCGCTCAGCGGATTCGAGGGCTGTCTCTGCGAAAGGCTGCCATCAACGCTTTATTCGGGACTAACAATACCAAGACCCTGATTAAGGAATTTGATTATCCCCGTCTCGGGCCTGGCATGATGTGGGAACGATTTCAGGAGCTTCTCAATCAGAAGGGATCACCGGTTGAGTTAAATACCGAGGTGGTGAAAATTGAGCGTCGAGGAAATTGTATTCAGCGTGTTTGGGTGCGCCAGGATGGAGAGACTCGCTCTGTTGATGGAGATCAGTTTGTCTCTAGTATGCCTGTTTCAAAGCTTGTCCAGCTCATGGATCCTCCGGCTCCAGACCATGTAATTGAAGCAGCCAGTAGCCTCAAATATCGAGACTTTTTGATTGTTTCATTGATTATTGATCAAGATAATCTCTTCCCTGATAACTGGATCTATATTCACAGTCCTGAATTTCAGGTCGGACGGATTCAAAACTTCAAAAACTGGAGTCCAGAGATGGTTCCTGAGGCTGGCAAAACCTGTCTTGGAATGGAATATTTTTGTAGCCGGGGAGATGACGTTTGGTCAATGTCCGAGCAGGAGCTAATTAAATTAGCCAGCCATGAAGCGGTTAATCTGGGTCTGGTCAATGGGCTAGATTTAATCAAAGATGGTGTTGTTATTCGTCAACCCCGTGCATATCCCGTATATGACGGAGAATATCGTCAGCACTTGGATGTAATTCAGCAGTTTTTGCAGGATTTCGAAAATTTGCATACGGTTGGCCGTAATGGGATGCATCGTTACAACAATCAGGATCACTCTATGTTGACAGGAATTCTTGCGGCCAAGAACGTCTTAGGCGAGCAGCACGATCTCTGGACGGTTAATACTGAGCGTTCTTACCATGAAGAGTTGGTCGAAAAGCCTACCAAGTCCAAAGAGTTAGAACTTGTTGCCAGTAGTTAAGCGCTGGCTTTAAGGGGGGGTAGGCACTGGCCGCTAGGTGCATCAGTTTGACAAATTCTCAGGAAGATTTTTTAAAGGGAAAACCATTGAAAAAAAGTGTGCAAAAAACGTTGACTCAACTCTACCGCTACACGTTTGTGGGTGGGGCGGCCGCCGTTGTGGATATTAGCTCATTTGCACTTTTTTCTGAGATTTTTCAGATTGATTATCGCATAGCGACTATCTTTAGTTTTACTTTGGGGGCTCTGGTCAACTTTTCGCTCTGTAATTGGCTAGTTTTTAGGGGAAAGCTGTCACCGCTCTGGCTGGTATTTATCAGGCACTATTTTTCTGGAATTTATGGCCTGTTAATTAATGAAGTATCCATGATTACCCTGGTGGAGCTTCTGGAGTTTGAGCAACTGATTCCGGCCAAGATCATTAGTACAGGAGTTGCATTCATATTTAACTTTTTGATTAAAAAGTTTTACGTTTACAACAATTCCTACTATTCAACATTCGACAAGAAAATCAACACTAAAAGGAGAGTTTAATGATGACAGGTCTGTCTGAGGACATCACGATTTTGGCTGGTGGACCAGCAGGATTATCCGTTGGTTATTATGCGCGCAAGCGGAATCTGTCGTTTGCAGTCTATGAGGCTAACGATCGCGTTGGTGGTAACTGCATTACCCTCAAGCATGGCGACTTTATGTTTGACTCGGGGGCTCACCGATTGCACGACAAGGATGAGGAGGTGACAGAAGAGATCAAAGCGCTGTTGGGAGATGAGCTACATCGGGTTAGCGCCCCCAGTCAGATTTTCTTCCGGGGGAAATATATAGACTTTCCTTTATCTCCCCTCGATTTGCTAAGCAAGATTGGTCCAATTGAGTTCTTAAAGGCCAGTCTGTCTTTTCTTAAGGCCAGACTAAATAAAAGGTCCTTAGATGGAAGCTTTGAGAGCCTGGCAGTGCATCGTTATGGCCGATCTATTTCTGAAAAGTTTTTGCTCAATTATTCTGAGAAGCTTTGGGGTCTGCCCTGCAATCACCTTTCCCCTAACATTTCGGGTAAACGTCTGAAGGGTTTGGATTTAAAGACCTTTTTGATCGAAGCGACCCTAGGGAAATTGGCTAAAACTCAGCATTTGGATGGCTCATTCTATTATCCTAAGCTGGGATATGGCAGAGTTGTCGAAAGGATGGAGGAGTTCTGTGGTCCAGAGAACATGCGGTTGAATCATCGCATCAATCGTGTGATTCACGATGGTAAGCGGATTGAGGCAATTGGTATCGAAGGACAGGAGCGTACCCAGCGCGTTAGACAGGTGGTTAGTACGTTACCACTATCCTTTTTGCTGAGGATTATGGAACCAGCTCCACCGGCTGAGATTATGCGGTTGGCCAACAGTCTTCGCTATCGGCATTTACGACTGGTGGCGCTATTTTTGGATAAACCAGCGGTTAATAGTAACGCGACTGTTTACTTCCCTGAAAAGAGTTTTCCCTTCACACGCATCTACGAGCCACGTAATCGAAGCAGGTTAATGTCGCCTCCTGGAAAAACATCTCTGGTGGTTGAGATTCCCTGTCACCGAGAGGATGAGATTTGGAACATTGATGATTCACAGCTAGTATGCATGGTTGCTGATAAGTTATCTGAAATTGGTTGGATTTCAAAGCGTGAGGTGATTAGCTCCTGGTGCGGTCGGATGAATTATGCCTATCCCATTTTGGAGCTGGGCTTTGAAGAGAAAGTTGTAGAGATTATGGGTTGGTTAGACCGATTTGAAAATCTTGATCTGTCGGGTAGAAATGGTAAGTTTGCCTATACTCATTTGCACGATATGATGCGATTTGGAAAGGACATTGCTGATGCCCACGGAAAGGGTATGGCTGATCCACAGTCGACCCTAGTGCCCGTTGCTTAACTTGTTGAGCGAAGAATGTGCAGGAAATATCTTGTACATTCTTTGCTAAGGAATGCCTTTTGACTAATTAAAGGCTGTTGTTTTTATTATTATTTTCACATCTATTACTTTAATTTTTTATGCCTAACTCACCTTGTAAAGTCGGTCTGATTGGCTGTGGCGCGATTGCCCAGGCCGTTCACCTGGAGGCTTTGACACGGCTTCCGGGGGTTGAGGTGGTTGCATTGGCTGAACCCGATCCTGAACGGCAGGCTGCGGCTCAGAAACGAGCGAAGTCGGCAGTGACGTTTTCTGATTACAGGGATTTATTGGCACACCCAGGTTTAGAGGGTGTGGTCATTTGCTTGCCCAGTGCGCTCCATGCTGACGCCGCGATCGCAGCTTTTGAGCAAGGTAAGCATGTATATCTTGAGAAACCTATCGGTATCGAACTGACTGAGGCGAAAGCTGTTGTCAATGCCTGGCAACAGGCAGGTACGGTTGGCATGATCGGGTTTAACTATCGATTTAACCCGATATATCAGGCGGCTAAGCGAGCTATTCAAGCAGGCGAGATCGGGGAACTGGTGAGTGCTCGCTCGGTATTTTCCTATCCGGTGGGGACTTCTCCCAATTGGAAACAGCGACGGGCCAGCGGCGGTGGGATTTTGCTCGACCTGGCGTTGCACGATGTCGATTTGGCTCGTTATTTGTTTGATGCTGAAGTGGAGACCGTGTCGGCCCTGGTGCGATCGCACCGCTATGAGGATGATACGGCTGCCCTGCAAATGCAGCTCACCAACGGTGTTGTGTTTCAGTTATCCACCTCCATGAGTACCGTGGATGAAGCCTGTTGGGAAATTTGCGGTCAGGAAGGCAAACTAGTTGCCGACCGCTATCGGGAGACCCAGCTTGAGATTATGTCGGCCCATCGCCCCAGCTCACGGCGTCAGCAGCTCGGCATTAGTCTGCAGGGGGCCCTGCGGCGACTTAACCCGCGCAAGATTCTGAATCCCACACTAGAACTTTCCTATCAGGGAGCCTTGGCCCAATTTGTTACGGCCATGCAGTCTGGACAGTCGGTTCAACCCGACTTAAATGATGGTCTAATCGCCCTCAAGGTGATCGCAGCAGCCGAAACAGCGGCCCAAACCGGCAAGGTTGTCTCCTTATCGGACTTTGCCAAGAGCCCCGTCCTTTAACGGTACGCCAGCTCCCCTGGCTTGATTTCAGGCGGGCTGTTCCCCCGCTGCCCCTCTCTTCCCTTGTCCCAGTCCCGACGTCCCACTCTGCCACCATGCCACAGCCGTCTACCCAGTCCCGTCCCAAAGGTTCCAAAGATCGCATTATCGTCATCGGTCTAGACTCCGCTGACCCTGATTTGTTACAGCTGTGGGCCAAGGAAGGAAGGCTGCCTTTTTTGCGATCGCTACTGGAACAGGGCAGCTGGGCCAGACTCATGTCCACCCGAGGGATGTTTTCCGATTCGCCATGGCCCACCTTTAATACCGGAGTGCCTCCTTCAAAGCACGGGTTTTATAACTTTCAAGCAATTCGTAACGGCACCACGGACCTGGTGCGGGTGGGGGAGCACTGCAGTCGTTTTTTAACCTTTTGGTGGATTCTGCGGGAGGCGGGCCAACGGGTAGCAATTTTTTATTTTCCTAAAAAAAAAACGATT
>JBCDHF010000364.1:0-4873 GCA_038750375.1 Cyanobacteria bacterium P01_H01_bin.15 | reverse complement strand
GGTTAATTCTCTAGAGTGATTTCTCTCAAGTGCTAACGCGGTTTCTTCGCAACCAGGAATACGGCTTTATCTTTAGCCGGCTGCCATTGATAATCAATGATGAAGTTCGCGTCAGTCATACTTTTTTCAAGCTCTTGAACCCCAAACACTTTCACTAAGGGGAAGAAACCCAGAAATCGACCAATAGGACCAATGATTTTGAAAATACGCAAGAAATCCTCTAAACAGGTGGTGCTAGTAATAAAATAACCGCCAGGTTTAAGCAGCCGGTAGACTTTTGCGATCGCAGATTCTTTGTCTGGGAGTAAGTGCAAAATACTCAGTCCAAGGACAACATCATACGTTTCTGAAGATTCTGGTAGTTTCTCTATGGACGATTGTTCAAATGTGACGTTATCCAGCCCTTCCGCTTGGGCTTTTTCGTTTGCGATCGCAATCATCTGCTCAGAGAAATCAACCGCCCGAATATGCTTCACGTAGGGCGCATGGAGAATTGCCGTCGAACCTGTCCCGCAGCCAAACTCTAAGACCTCCATCGTGGGCAGAAAATAGTCTCGCGTGACCGCTAGTTTTTTCTGATAAGAGGCTTCATCTGCGATCGGTTGTTTCGAATATTTCTTGGCGATTTTATTCCAGAATTTGGTGGTTTGAGTCATGGTGCGTTACATGTAATTCGAAAACGTTTATGGGAACTGCCTTGTTTACTCAATGGTATTGACCAACCACAGAATCTCAACTAAATTCACTATTTATGACAGACGCCACCTTCGTAAGGTGGGGGCTGCATGCCAGAACGCTCTAGAGTTAGACAACTCAACATCAGAGGTGTCCTAAGCGATCTGGCGAAAGCTATATCCCAAGTCAAAATCATTCATTCCGTTTGATGTAGCAAAATAATTCATGAATCGAAAATTTCGTTTCAATAGTGAGACCCTGATATCGATATCAAGCGTCTGCGATCAGCCGTTTGTTTCACCACTCCACTAATGGTTTTTTACAAGCATTTGAAGCGCGACTTAGTTACGATTAAGGCTGAAATTTCCGTTTTCTTGTAATGATGGGCCTAAAGTCTACGTTTCTCCAATCGATCAATGAAAGTACCCGAGAATTTTTAAGCAATGCCGTCAGTTTTATTCCGGCACTGCTTGGTGGGCTCATTCTTCTCTTCCTAACTCGCTATGGAGCCAAACTGGTACGGCGACTGACCAAAAAAGTTTGCGATCGCGTAAAGATTGAACCGGCTCTCAATTCTTTACTTGTGCAGCTTGCGGGGATTGGGATGTGGATACTGGGAATAGCCGCTGCTAGCGTCGTGACCTTTCCAGGATTACGATTGGGCGATGTGATTGCGGCATTGGGCTTGGGTTCCGTTGCCATCGGTTTTGCGTTTCAAGATATTTTTAAAAACTTTTTGTCCGGGATTTTGCTGTTGTTCGAGGGTCCATTCAAAGTGAATGATGAAATCTTGGTCAATGACTATCAAGGCATTGTCGAGCAAATCAATATTCGGACGACCCAAATCCGCACCTTTACCGGCGAAAGAGTTTTAATTCCGAACGCTGCTGTCTACACCAATGCCGTCACCATTCAGACAGCTTTGCCCTACAGAAGAACAGATCTGATGGTGGGGGTTGATTACAATACGCATCTACGAGGTGCTAAAGAAATTCTTGAGAAAACTCTGCATAGAGTTCAAGGGGTGTTGTCTGACCCCAATGTTGAAGTAGATTTAGTGAACTTTAACGATAGTTCTATTGACTTAGTTGTTCGGTATTGGACCGCGCCGCAAACCAGAGCAGTTCGAGCAGTGCAAACTCAAGCGATTATCGAGATTAAACAAGCATTTGATAAAGCGCAAATTAATATTCCATATCCGATCCGCACGGTGTATCACTACAATCAGAAAAACTTTAGTGATGATCAACCGATAGTAAAAGTCTCCTAAGATTTAGGGTTTGAACTTTAGCGGATAGAGGTTCAACTAACCTCGGTACATCGTCAACTGGGCTAGTCGCGAATAAAGAGGGTTATGCTCTGATTTTCGTACGGGTTTTCTTTAGGCCGGCAATTCAGAAATGTGCTTGGATAGTGGATATTTGAACCCCATTCCTTCTTAAAAGCTGATGGCTGCCACTAAATCAGGCAAAGTTCCTGCCGCAATGCAGGCTAAATTTGACAGCATCATTAAGTTGACCGATGACTTTGCCGAGAAATATTTGGACCCGGATTACGCTGAGTTGATCCGCTACGCGACGGCAGCATTGGCCCGAAAAAGACCGTCTCCGATTGCGAAGGGGCAGGCGAAAAGCTGGGCAGCGGGGATTACCCACGCGATCGGCATGGTGAATTTTTTGTACGATCCGTCTCAAGAGCCTCATATTAAGGCCTCAGATTTGTATAAAGCGTTTGGGGTGAGTCGTAGTTCTGGTCAGTCTAAGTCAAAGACAGCTCGGGAAGCGCTGGATACTTTTCAGATGGACCCAAACTGGTGTGTTCCTCGGATACAAGAAATGAATCCGCTCTCAGGGTTGATGCAGATGGACGACGGGATGATTGTTAAAATGCCGTCGGATGGAATTAGTTTGGATCAAATCATCAAGACCGCCAAGTCGATGAGTGATCTGAGTGAGGACGAGTTGGTCGAGATGGCGGAGCAGCTAAAGGCGAATTTATTGGAGCGCGCGCCAGAGAATCGCAAACCCGGTTCGCCGAAAAACCTCTATGTGTTGGAGGTCAATCTACTAGATGGTCCGATTTCTGAGGAGTTCGCGGAAAAGAATCCCATTGTTTGCCGAACCATTGAAATTAAGGGGAGTCATACTTTAGTGGATCTACATCACATTATTTTTAAAGCCTTTGAGCGCGCAGATGAACATCTTTATGAGTTTCAGATTGGGGGCAGAGGACCAAATGACCCCTTAGCCGCTCGCTACGGGTTACCCGGGGGTGATGATTTAACGGGGTTGGTGACAGAAACGACGATTGCATCTTTGGGACTGGAGAAAGATGAACCGTTTGGCTACTGGTTTGACTTTGGGGATGATTGGTGGCATCAGGTATCGGTTCTAGATATTTTGGAGCAGGCACCGAAAGGTAAGTTTCCTCGTATTACTGAGCAAGAAGGTGCCAGTCCACCTCAATATCCTGAGTTGGACTAATCTAGCTCGTAGGATAATTTATGCAACCAATGAGAGGTTGCTCCAACTTTCTAGTAATCTGCGAATTTTCTGTTCTGCATTGAAATCTTTTTATTGATGAAACAAGTAAGCAATTCCTCGCTTAATTTATTCGCGCAGTGACTACTTCGTGATGCAGAAAACAACAATCGTTGCGACAGCACCCCTAACTTCTCCTGCATAAACTTGATGGGAGTGGTGATGTCCTCGCAAGGATCAATAAAAAATCACCAACCGGCTTCTGCTTGGTCTAAGACGTATTGAGCGACTGCCTTGATTTCGTCCGGTTGTAAGCGACCTTTAAACGAGGGCATTGCTAATTTTCCGTTGGTTACTTGGTACGTAATCTTATCTAAAGATGCCATCTCCCATTTCCCGAGATCGTCTTTGCTCAAGGTTTTAGCTCCATTGACTCGATTTGTTCCCCCCGCATGACAAGTGGTACAGTTAGCCTGAAAAAGTTGGGACCCGTCTGCAGCAAAGGCGAGTGGTGTGGCGGACAAAAACGTTGCTACGAGTACAACAAAAAAACCTTTGATTAATCGGTACATTCTGCTTCCTTGACTAATTTAATGTGCGTTTTAGGAAAGGACATGCCTTTCAACATTTGCATTCTTGTCAATTCGGGTTTACGAGTCAAAAGACAGAGGGTCAAATATTGCACGGAAGTTTACATTGCCACCAATTGGGTGAGGGGCTATCTACTAGACAGTAGGTTACACTTGAGATGTGTTTCTCGAGCAATCTAATAGTTCAATCCCAGATTCTGCAGGAGTCTAATGCTTGGGTGACGGTTTAGGTTGTTCTCTGCACTTATCGCTTTCGCCAGATCGCTTAGGGCACTTCTGATTTTGAGTTGCCAAATTCTAGTTCTGGCACGCAGCGGCTCTCTTACGAAGGTGTCGGCTGCTATTCACGTTCACTTTGGGGTAACGATGACTAATCAACCGACTGCTGAGCAAATTTTAGATGTCGCGGAAGATCTGATACGGGAGCGGGGGTATAACGCTATTAGCTATGCTGATATTTCTCGAATTATAGGTATTCGCAAAGCCAGCATTCACTACCATTTTCCGACTAAAGCAGAGTTGGGTCGGGTTCTGATTCAGCGCTATTGCGATCGCTTTTTTCAGAGGCGCAGACAGTTGGAGCAGATTGCGCCCGGACCTTCGACTAAGCTCAGTCAGTTTATTGGCTTATTTGCGGCGGGGTTGGCGGGGGACAAGATTTGTCTGTGTAATATACTCTCTGCGGATTGTTCGACGTTGCCGGATGCGATCAATCAGGAAGTTGTGAACTTTATTGAGAATAATGTGGCTTGGCTGACTCGTGTCCTGAATGATGGTTCCCAAAATGGAGATTGGGAATTGGCAGATGCGCCGGAGGATGATGCTCACGGTTTGTTAGCAACGCTACAAGGAGCTCAGCTCATTGCTCGACTTGCCCATGAACCGGAGCGGACTTTTAACCAGGCTTTGCAACCTTGGCGATCGCATTTTGGGTTAATGGCCGTGTAGTAATGACTCAAATTTGGGGCAAATCCTGGACAGAAGCCAAAGCTATGGAAGACTTTATTATGGATCGCGTAATATGACTGAAAGGGATTTTTTGCAAAGTAGTTGTTACGAGCTGGTTAATAGACCTCTTGCAGGAATCTAATAAGGGTAAACAAGAAGAAGATTGCAAATGGCAGCAAT
>JBCDHF010000363.1:0-4873 GCA_038750375.1 Cyanobacteria bacterium P01_H01_bin.15 | reverse complement strand
CGATTCTCTATGCTTCTTGAGGAGTTGCTCTAATTCCTCTGGGCTTTCATTAATTTCAGTTCTGGTTACGCCGCTCATTCCACCACATTGGATACGATTGACTTCACTACTTCTACCATCCGTCGCTTTTCTTTCTTAGTTTGGTATAGTTCCGAGCCTACCATTTTGCTGAATGCTCAGAGGAGAATTGTTGCAGATAAGTCAAAGTCGCGCCCGGATGTTGAGGTGCTGCTAGTGGAGAGGGGTGAATGGAGGGATAAGCCGAAGGTGCGGTTACTGTGAGAGCCTTGTTGGACGATTCGGGCTTCGATTACACGAGACTAGAGAGGACGCAGTCGACGTAGGTTTATTGATGTTTGGTTGATGAGTTGAAAGATGAAGTCGTGAACGGTTAAGAACATTGGCTGCGTTTTAGGATTTCCGAGTTGGTATCGGTTGCCACTGAAAATTTTGGTGGCGGGGGAGCTGGTTTGGTATGTCACCCCGCCTAATATACAAAGCCAATGAAAAACTTTAACGTAGAGCCGAGTGGCAGTCAGTATTTTTGCATCAGCACCTAAATTACTCATTCCGTTTGTTCCTGCTCAGGGTTAGGTACCAAGACCGTGAGCTTTGTTCCTTTTGCCCTATAACTGTGACATACTTTGACATGACCCACACCATCTGATCCCTATGACTGTCGCTACTTCACGAAACGTCTTTGTTGCCGGAGCCAGTCGTGGTGTAGGCTTTGAAGTTGTGAACAGATTAACCCAAAAAGGCTATCAAGTTGTGGCCTTGTTGCGAACCGATGATACGAGATCGCAGCTCGAATCTCTGGGTGCGAGAGTCCAGGCCGGTAATGCGTTGGATGCTGACTTTGTGAAGACAGCGGTGCAATGTTTTGGCTCAGAGCCATTTTCTGTGGTGACCACTCTCGGGGGCAAAGGCTTTACCCGCGACCAACCCCGCGCCGACTATCTGGGTAATCGTCATCTTGTAGATGCGGTACAATCACTTCCCTGTCAGCGATTTATCTTGGTGTCTTCGATTGGGGTGCGAGATAGTGCTGTCGCACTTCCTGAGCAGGTGCTAGAAACGCTGCGTCCTGCTCTCCTAGAAAAAGCCAAGGCCGAAGAACACTTGATAGCGAGTGATCTTCCCTTTACCATAGTGCGTCCAGGGGGTTTGCTATCCGAACCCGCTACGGGTGCTGGTCTTCTTGTGGCAGATAAGCGCGTTGCAGGCAGCATTACACGGATCGATGTTGCCGATCTGGTAATTCAGTGTTTAGCGTCATCCAATACCAAAAACCAGGTGCTCTCAGCAGTTGATCGTGAGCGTATCCGCAGTGAGCATCCTATCGTTCCATTCATACTGTAACAACCGAGCTAACCGGACACAAATACGTCTTATATTTCGCTGATAGCACTAAAAACTTCCGGCTCAGCGGCTTGTTATGCTGCTACCATCGTGATGCTTGAACAGGTGCTGAAATGGCACTGCAAAAAGTAAACCAACCACCCATAACGCAAATAGAATTGTTAAAAATATCAGTCCTGACTCTCGATTACCACTCACAAGTGAAGGTATTGCGACAACTGTCAGCCAGATCGTTTTATATATGAGTTGAATCAGAACAATAACGCTAAACTTAATTGGCTGAAAAAGACCAAGCACTGACACCACTCCCATTGCAAATCACAATGCAGCAAGAATACGAAGATAATTGTCTACTTGCGTTGCACCGATAAATACGTACTCAGAAGCTAAACGCGGAGCCAAAAGCGTAGTAAGACCAACAGCACCTGCTCCGACTACGGCAAAGAGGTACATTACGCGCATCCACACAGAAGATGCACCAGTATCAATGACTCCAAACGTGCCTAGTTTAGCCATAGGTTTCCACGGGCGATAGTATGTAGACTAATTCAGCATAACTTGCCGGCTAAACACTCTCACAAGGATTTTATCGGTCAATCTCTCTGGCCACAGTCGACACAGATGTTCTTTTTCTGTCCACGTCTATGATCACTTGTGAGGGCATGAGTGCTGTGGCATTCTGGACAGGGTCTGGATAATCTCAGAATGGTGACAGCTAGATTTTAGTTTGTCCGCCCGCAATCCAGCTTTATCCCTGTGCTTGTCAATGCCAAAATGGGAAAAAAGACCCAATTTGACCCAACAGGGGTTACGCAAGACTTCACTGGAAGCTTCTCGCAGACCGACCAAAAAACTTTTCCTGTAAGGATTTTAGGAATGGAGAATAGGAGATTCGAACTCCTGACCTCTGCGGTGCGATGGTAGAAATCGGAAGCGTCAAACCCCCTGCTGGAAAGGCTTTTAATTGAACATGAAAAACCCTCTATCAGTTTTCTATCAATTTTGATAGAGTGCTGCGAATTTCATCCCTAGGTTGATCTTATGTCATGAATCGCCTAGGAGAGATTGAACGGCAGACTTTAAACTTGGCAGATCGTTTTCGACAACACCCCAAATCTGATTAAGGTTGATTTTGAGATAATCGTGAATGAGAAAATCGCGAAAGCTACCGACTTGTTTCCAGGGAATTTCGGGATATTTTGCTTTCAGTTCAGAAGAAAGTCGTTTACTCGCTTCTCCAATGACCTCAAAGTTCCGAATCACTGCATCCTGGAGCAAGATTTGTGTCAAGAATGCTGTCTTTCCAGATTGAGTATATTGTTCAATTCGTTCAATACATTCGAGGATATTGCTCAAATAAAGTCGCTCATCCTTCATAGGCTCACCGCCTCATTGAGGACACGATCGCGGATAAGTTCGTGAAGGCAATTGGGTTCTGTAACATCTACTGAGCAGTCAAGCAGCGTCTCTAACTCTTGAGTCAAGGCAATCGCATCAATCAAGGTGCGTTGCGGTTCAAAGTCCACCAAAAAATCCACATCACTATACCGGTTCGCTTCTCCTCGTGCCACCGAGCCGAAAACTCTGATATTGGAGGCCCCATAACGAGATGCGATCGCTAAAATATCTTCTCGTTTTGATTGAACCGTGCTAGCTAAGGACATTAGACTTGCTCAAATCATTGACGCTTTTTAGGTTTCCGGCCACTACGCTTATTTTGGTTGGATGGTAATGAGCCAAGAAAATTATCGATTGCCCGTGAATGACTTTGGGCATCAGCACGAGTGGCGGCCCAGTCTTCCAGTAGCCTCACATTGTATCGAATGCAGCGACTCGAATATTGAGTCCAGTGAATGCCCTCGATGAGTTGATTTTTTTGCCGCATTCTCCGAACAGTCGTTACGGAGACGCCCAAAATTTCGGCAGCCTCGTGTTTGGTGCACCAGGTTTTATAGGTCGATTGTTGTTTGTCTGTGGATGTCATGAGTTTAGGGGATTGCAAAAAGGGTTTATTTCTGGCGCAGATGTTGAGTTGGAATGTTGTGAGAGAAAGCCCAGCCGTCACTGTGTACGGTGGCGATTCTGTTTGAGATCGCGATGACAGTCAGATCCTTATTGCAGCAAGTGACCCTCATGCCTCCTGGTGGTCCGCAGTACCGACAGATGTCACCAACTCGCAGAGATTTTTTCCCATTACCCCGTTTTTGGGTGACAGTTGACCGAGATTTTCCTTGAAAACCTCTTGGCTTATTACTTACGCCGCTTTTAGAGCTTGGTGACTGGGTGGTGACAACCGGGGTTTTTCTGGTGACAATGGGCGTTTTTTTGGTGACAGTTGCAGATTTTCTGGTGACAATCGGGTCTTTTTTGGTGACAGTTTCTAGCGGCGAATCTTCCGGTGGACTCTCGCTGATTTCCTTCCGGTCTTGCTCAAGTAGAGTTGAACTGTCTCCAATTTGGGCTGAGTTGTCACCACTTTTCGGGGCATTGTCACCAACTTTTTGCCCGTTGTCACCAAAATTTGGGTCATTGTCACCACTTTTTCCGGCGTTGTCACCACGATTTAGGGCATTGTCACCAGGGGTTTTGGCACAGATTTCGAGGCGATTCCCCGCATTGCGAGACGCGGCAAGCCCCATCAGCACTAGCTCTCGCATCAAGACTCGGATTTTATTGAGGGCCATTCGACGGTTAGAAACAGCTCGTGCGCGGTAAATATCCCTCGCTGTCACCCACCCTTTTCGCTTTGAGAGAGTCAGAATTTTGCAGTAGCTCGACGTCGGATCAGTCGGATCATTGCCTTCGTTGTGAACTAACTTGACTTGACCCAGATAAAATTTACTGAGCTTGATCGCCGCTTCGATGGTTTCGAGAGAAACTTCTCCCGCCGGTTCCTCTCCACTAATTGCCGCATTCAGACAGTGAAGTAGTAGAGCGAGCACTCCAGTATCCCCTTTGAACTTGGCGTAAACTGCCCGGAGACTTTGCTGAACTTCATTGAGCCGGAGGTAGTCGAGGTGGTTGTACCAGTTGATATAACTGGCTTTGGCGTCCAGACTTAACCGATAGGTTTGCACCGGCTGTTCATGAAGCTGCTGGTAGATGCCGTAAAGCCAGTCAGAAATATTCAGCTCAAAAGCGTCTTCAGGGTAAGGAGCTGGTTGAACGGGAAGAAAGCACCACAAAAATCGAGCCCATTGCCCAGACGGATCGGTGAAGTCGCCCATCATGGATCGCAACGTATCGGGCTGAGTACTCCCGGTAATCGAATAAGCGGACCGAGAAACGAACAGTCTTTTTCCACCAGCGCGATCAATTTTCTGAGCACTGCCATCCCGACCAGAGAGTAAAGATTCCTTATCGCTACCCCGGCCATTTCGATATTGGTTTTGCCCCTTGATGAGTCCCGACAGTTCATCAAACCAGCCAAGAAATCCCTGATGAGGTTGATTTGCCTGGATTTGGACTAATGCTTCTCGGGTTGCATCCGTAGTGAAATAGTCTCGCGGTT
>JBCDHF010000362.1:0-4882 GCA_038750375.1 Cyanobacteria bacterium P01_H01_bin.15 | reverse complement strand
TAGTGACTCTTTACGGCAATTCCATTAGAGCCCATAATAACTATGCGTTGCCGTCTCTCTCTTTTTTGAATTGGTGGCTCTGTCTGAATCCCCTTAAATAATGATGCCAGTAAGCCGCTGCCGGTAGGCACCAGTCATGAGTATGTCTCGTAAATTTCTGCTAGCTCTCGGTTACACTGCTTTATTTGCCCCCTTGGGAACAGCTACCATCTTATTTGCGCTACATCTTCTGGATATCATCAACGCTTGGGTTTTCCCATTTTATTACTTCACTATTTGTTGTATAGCCAGTGGACTTTCTTTAATCGCGATTGCGCCATTGAGAAGTCGCAACCAACATCAGACTAAATCAGGGCGGAGGATGCCTCGACGACGACGGTTGCTCGGCATTGGGTTAGTAATTCTATTTCTTAACGTTAATATTTTGACTTTTCTTATGTCTTATTACTTTACCCATTTAACGACGTCAGAGCAACCAAGACTTGGGAGGCCCAAGCCCATCAGTACTGTGACCCCTTCAGAGCGAGGTTTGTCGTATCGTGAATATAATATTCCGGTCGATAATTCTCACTGGTTAGAGGTCTGGGAAATTCCAGCTCAGACGTCTACGACGAAAGGAACAATTCTTCTATTTCATGGGAATTTGGGGACAAAGAAGCAAATCCTCGGAGCAGCCCAGAGTTTCTCGACTCTTGGCTTTAATACAATACTTGTCGATTTTCAGGGTGTTGGCGGCTCCAGTGGCAATACGACGACCGTTGGCATGAGGGAAGCGCGCGATGTTGTGACTGCGTTTAGCTATATCAAAAAAAGGCTTGAAGGTAATTCAGGGGAAAACGCCCCGGTCATTCTTTACGGTTTTTCAATGGGAAGTGCCGCCATTCTCAGAGCCATATCGGTTTACGGCATAGAGCCCGATGGTATTATTCTTGATTTACCTTTCGTGACGCTTAGCCGGGCGATCAAGAATCGCTTGCGCTATCGTAAAATGCTGGCGACGCCCTTAACAGAACTTCTTATCTTTTGGGCTAGCATTCAACATGGACTCAATGGCTTTTCCCACAATCCAGTCATCTTTGCCAAAGATGTTAACTGCCCCACGCTTGTTATTCACGGAAAAAAGGACAAATGGGTTTCAGTAGATGAGATTGAAGTTCTAGTACAAAATATTTCAGCCCCCAAGATATTAGTAAAAGCACCTAAGATGGGTCATCAACAGCTTGTCAACGCAAATCGTCAATTGTGGGATTCCAGCCTTCAGGAATTTCTGAGTATCCTATGATTCTTGTTTGCGGAACTGGTTCCGCGGAATATGCTACCGGAAAGGTCTTCATACAGGGGAGTATGGGATAATTGCCATTGATAAAGTGCACCTAAATCTATGGTGCTATCGAACTGTTTTCCCATCCATGTCCAAGTTGTAGGAGTAACATCGCGTTCAAATTACTGATTTTGTCAGCGTAGTGATAGACCCTTACCGCAACATAACCCGCCCCAGTGATGATTTACAAGCCGTTTTACTAAATGAGATCGATCGCAAATCCCGAGACAAGGCCAACTAACCGTCAAGAATTAACGATTTATTGACCCCAGTTTTCTAAAGAGAAAAGGTCAACCCAACAATGCGCATCACCACATTTTTTATTAGCGGTCTCGTTCATCAAAAAAAATTTTAATAGTACTTTCGACTTCGGTGAGATTGTTTTAACGGGCGAATCACTAGTCAATATTTCCGGACCCAATGTGAGGAAACATTTTTGTAAGAGCAGAGGAATTATTTTTTACCGATGGTAGTGTACTTTTCAATCAACGACAGCTTGGTGTTCTGGATCGAAATTCAGAAATAAATATACAATCCAAAAATATTGAAGTTTCTGGGGGATTAGCGCAGAGGACTATGATTTTTTTTTCGATCCCCCCTCACGTCTAGGCATAGACGAAACAGGTCATGTTATCCCTCTTTTGTCACTTTGGCTGAAATCCTGATTCTTTGGTACGTTTTCGTGGCTTGAAACAACGAAAAATCGTCAAAAAACCGGAAAGTGGCAGAAGAGAGTTACAGGGCCCGCCATCCTTGTCTGGACGTAGCATGTTCAAGCACAGCCAATACCAAATGTAGAAAGAAAAGCGGGCTCTGTTGCATATTGGACCGACTAGTGCTTTGCGCGAAGACAATTTGAATCCAGAGCGTGTGGCAGTCTCGAATCAGTATGATGGATCTGGGTCTGCGAAACTCTTTTACCCTATTGTCGTCATCCACTAGTTTCGATAGCGGAAGATGTCCCCTAAAATTCAGGTCGATTCCATATTCCTGAGGCGACCGATTGCTTCCAAAATCACGTCAGAACGATAGGTGATCGCAGAAACATCAATGATTTTTGATTCAAGCTGCCACAGATGCCGTAGCAATTGGCCGTCGCCGCCAGTAAAAACGATGGCGCTATTATCGTACTTGGCTCGCCAATGAGCGATGAACGAATCGACGCCTGCGCTGAGTGAATGAAGAATGCCGCTGCGGATAGCTGAGTCAGTAGACTGCGCCCAACGCTCGGGTTGTTTCCCCAGAAAATCCACTGTCTTCAGCCCTGCGGTCCCTGTTTCGAGACTGACGGCTTGGAGTCTAATGCCGGGCAAGATTGCGCCCCCTACAAATTCCCGGCTGGGATTCACTGCACTAAATGTCAGCGCAGTGCCACCGTCAATTAACAAACAGGGATAGCCCATCATCTCTGCGGCACCGTACAAAGCCAAGGCGCGATCGCAACCGAGGCTCGGATATAAATTTTTCAGCGGGATATCGCCCAAAGTGAGTTTTTGGAGATAGGAATAATCTCGCCAATAAGCCGTTTGCTCAGGAACGACGGACGCTAAGAGTAAGGGAATTTCAGTCCCACAGGAAAGGGAATCGGGTATTTGCGATCGCAAACGTTCAGCCACGGACAATTCCCACATAGCGGAGTCTAAATGATTCGTGTGCCAGCTTTGGCGGAGCGTCTGTCCCGAAAACCAACCCCAGTGCAGTCGTGAGTTCCCGATGCTGAGCGCCAGCCAGTCATTGATAGCGGTTGCTGAGGACTCTGATAAGTATTTCTCGCTAAAGGTCTGGGGAGAACGTGTCACAATGTAAAGCAGATAGAAAAAAACTAAGCCATAGGTACCTGTTATGGTAGCGACTCCCACTAAACCCAAAGTAGCGCCGAGATTAACGCTTCAAACTGCGGAAATCGGGCCAGCCACCACTGTGATTCGCTCTCTCGATTGGGATCGTGATCGCTTTGATATCGAATTCGGTCTCCAGAACGGAACCACCTATAACTCTTACTTAATTCAGGCGGAAAAAACGGCGCTTGTCGATACGTCCCACGCTAAGTTCCGCCAGCTCTATCTGGATTGCCTAGAGGGTTTAGTCGATCCAAAAACCATCGACTATCTCATTATTAGTCATACCGAGCCGGACCATAGTGGCTTGGTTAAAGAAGTGCTAGCCATGGCGCCTCAAGCCGTTGTCGTAGGCTCAAAAATTGCGCTTCAATTCCTCGACAACCTAATTCACCAGCCCTTTGAACGTCTACAGGTCAAAAGCGGATCGACGTTAGATCTCGGTGGCGATCGCATTTTAGAATTTATCAGCGCACCGAACCTGCATTGGCCGGATACGATTCTGACTTACGACCGACAACCCGGCATTCTTTATACCTGCGATGTTTTTGGGATGCACTACTGCTCAGATGCCATCTTCGATGAGCATTTAGCCGATATTGCACCCGACTATCGGTTCTACTATGAGTGTTTGATGGCACCCAATGCACGAGCCGTGATGATGGCCCTCAAAAAAATGGATCAGCTAGATGGGGAAGTCTTGACTGTCGCGAATGGTCATGGTCCGTTGTTACGCCACAATGCCAATGAGTTAATTGGGCGCTATCGCAAGTGGAGCACCAACCAAACGAAGGGTGAAAAATCGGCAGTTGTCTTTTACGTTTCGGACTATGGCTATAGCGATCGCCTTTCTCAAGCAATCGCCAAAGGAGTCGCAAAAACCGATATTGCGGTGGAGATGTTTGACCTTAAGTCGGCCGACCCGCAAGAAGTTCATGAGGTGGTTACCCGCTCTTCGGGCGTTGTGATAGGCATGCCGCCGATTACCGATGACCCGGTCATCACTAAAAATCTTGGGACGATTGTGGCGTCAGCTAAAGACAAGCAAATTGTGGGCTTATTTGAGTCCTACGGTGACGACGACGAGCCGATTGATACTTTGCAAACCCAGTTGCGAAATGTGGGATTGCGCAACGCCTTTCCGCCAATTCGAGTCAAAGAGACCCCAGACGAAAATCTATATAAGCTCTGCGAAGAGTCTGGTGTAGATATGGGTCAGACCCTTGCCCGGAGCCGAAACATTAAACAACTAAAGTCTATTGATTCAGATTTAGACAAGGCGCTTGGTCGTATTAGCGCGGGGCTGTACATCATTACAGCTCAGAAGGGAGACCTGAAGAGTGCGATGTTGGCATCGTGGGTGGCGCAAGCGAGTTTTGAGCCGCCGGGGATTACGATTGCAGTGGCGAAGGATCGAGCGATTGAGTCTTTGATGCAAGTAGATGACACCTTCGTACTGAATGTTTTAGAAGAAGGGAACTACTATCACTTGATGAAGCAGTTTCTGCGTCGATTTAAGCCAGGTGCCGATCGCTTTGCAGGAGTGGAGACGCGCACAGCCGAAAATGGCTCCCCGATTTTGCTCGATGCACTGGCTTACATTGAGTGCAAAGTCGTCAGTCGTGTAGATTGCTCAGGCCACTGGATTGTTTACAGCAACGTTCTAGGTGGTCGCGTATCCAATGAGGATGCGTTAACAGCAGTTCGTCGCCGGTAGGTGGGT
>JBCDHF010000361.1:0-4936 GCA_038750375.1 Cyanobacteria bacterium P01_H01_bin.15 | reverse complement strand
GAGCAAAATATCTGCCGTACCGCCGCCAACTGTCCCGAGACCTAACAACCCAACTTTTATCGTCACCCTGAAATCCCTCTGCGCTTGTGGACTTAATCTTTAACGTACCCGCTTGCCCGAGCCTGCCAGAGGGGTTGGAACCCGACCATTTGGCAGTTCTAAACGTTTAACCGGCTTAAATTTGAGCCAATGCCCCTTGTAGACGACTAGTATCCCAGCCTTTCTGATGCAATAACACCCAGGAGTCCACTAGATCTGGACCTTGCAAGGCACCCATAAACGCGGCGCGCAAAGATTTCATCACTAGACCTTTTTTGACGCCTAATTCTTTAGTGACGTTGCTAATCATGCTCTTGGCAGCCGCAACGTCAAACTCTCCGTCAAATGCAGCCAGGGCTGCCAGGATTTTTTCCACAAGGTCTCGGACGCCTTGTAACTGAAGCTGCTTCGTGGCTTTCTCGTCATAAGAAACCGTCGCCCCAAACAGCAATTTACTTTCCTCTACCGCATCGGTGAGCTTCGTCATACTTGGCTGGATCAAAGTTGCCAAGTTCTCCAACCATATGCGATCACTGACCGCATCAAACTCAAACCCGGCTTCCTGCCAATTGGGAATCAGTAAATCGACCAGCTCCCCAATGGGATAGTGATGTAGATACTGGCTATTAATCCAATCTAATTTCGCCCAATCAAACTTCGAGCCCGCTTTACTGACCCGCTCTAACTCAAACAGCTTGCCCGCTTCGTCTAGCGTAAAAATCTCCTGCCTCGAATCCGGAGGTGTCCAACCCAACAGAGTCATATAGTTTGCGATCGCAGTGGGCAAATACCCCAATTTTCGGAAATCATCAATGGAGGTCACCCCGTCTCGTTTCGAGAGCTTGCGACCTTCTTGATTCAAGATTAATGGCGTGTGGGCAAAGACCGGCACCGTTCCGCCCAGCGCTTCATAGAGCAAAATTTGCTTCGCGGTATTTGCAATGTGATCTTCGCCACGAATGACGCGGGAAATGTTCATATCCAAGTCATCGACGACAACTGCCAGGTTATAGAGTGGCTGCCCAAAGGAAGCAGAACTATCGGCGTCAGCTCGTCGAGCAATCACCATGTCGCCGCCGAGGTCGCTACCTTGCCAGCTCACCTTGCCGCGCACGGCATCCTCCCACAAAACGGTTCGGGCATCGTCAATCCTGAAGCGAATGACCGGCTTCCGTCCGGCAGCTTCAAATTCAGCTTTTTGTTCTTCGGTTAAATCCCGATGCCGATTGTCATAGCGGGGCGCTTGATTGCGAGCTTTCTGCTGCTCTCGCATCGCTTCCAGTTCTTCCGGGGTGCAATAGCAGGGATAGGCCCCCCCCGCATCCAGCAGCTTCTGAATCGATTCTTTATATAGGTCCAAACGCTTCGTCTGGAAAAAAGGACCCTCATCCCAATTGAGCCCCAGCCACTCTAATCCCGACAAAATATTTTCAGTGAACTCCGGCTTGGAGCGTTCTGTGTCTGTGTCCTCCACTCGAATCAAAAATTGGCCGCCTAAATGGCGCGCATACAGCCAATTAAAAACCGCCGTGCGGGCGGTCCCAATGTGCAAATTTCCGGTTGGACTTGGGGCGATACGAACTCTAACTGACACTAGCTCAATCCAATTAATGGTTACTACCTAAAGATTTCCCCATTTTAGACAACTCCTGGAAAGGATTCTTTGCGATCGCTAAACCGACAAAGTGAACCGAACATCTGTCAAACAGTCCAAATTTCGAGATAAAACTTGACGTTTTCTTTAAAAAAAGAAACACTAGACCTCAGTTTTGTTAAGCAAAGTTTCCTTGGTCCGGAAACATAATTGGCTGGGAACTGGTCCCTGCCTCCATGAAGTCGCTCTGTCAGCTACCGCTTACGAGCGTTTCGTTTTTATAGCCTTCACCAGATCGCTTAGGGCATTTCTGCTTTGGAGTTTCCCAACTCTAGAGCGTTCTGGCAGGCAGCCGCCACCGTCCGAAGGTGCTGAGTGCTGTAAGGCTGACTTTGTCTGTGAGGAGTCCAACCATCATGAATCGCTTACTGTCTGCTGCTATTACCCACAAGTCTCGTCCAGCGTCTTTGCTGAGTTTCGTGCTGCTATTTTTCGGAGTTCTGTTTGCAGATGTCGCCCAAGCCGTTGATTTACGGGTGGCCATTAAAAAACAAGTGTCCCGTTTAGATGTGGGAAGTAGCACCACTGCTGTTGTCAAAGATCAGCGCGGTCAGGTCTTAGGCGAGATTGCCGGTTTGAATTCCTTCTCCGCAAGCGGCGGCCGAGGTGGCGTCAAAGTTGCGAACTGGCGCAGTAGTCAGCTAACCATTGAGCCTACCGGCAATGGCCAGATTTGGATTGGCGATCGCTGGTATCGCGGCGCAGTTCAGCTTACAAGCCAGGGCATCGGCGTCACTGCCGTAAACAAAGTCGATTTAGAAGATTATCTCTTTAGTGTGGTCGGGGCAGAAGCGATTCCTTCCTGGCCCCAAGAAGCATTAAAAGCCCAAGCCGTTGCGGCACGGACCTATGCCCTCTATAAGCGCGGTCAAGCGAAAAATGGTCTTTACGAGCTTGATAACACCACATCCTCTCAGGTCTATAAAGGCTTAGACAGTGAGTTTGATAGCACCCGTCTAGCCGTTCAAGCCACCAGCGGGGAGATTATGACCTATGGCGGTCAGCTCATTTTGGCGGCGTTCCACTCTTCTTCTGGCGGTCACACCGAAAATGTGGAGGATGTCTGGAGTAAGCCGTTGCCTTATCTCCGGGGTGTTGTGGACTACGACCAAACGGCGCCAGTGTTTGAATGGTCTAAATCCATTAGTGCTGGTCAGGTCAGTCGTGCGATTGGCGGCATTGGCCAAGTTCGCTCTTTTGTACCGGTTCAAACTAGTCCTCAAGGGCGGGTCGCCAAGATGAAGGTCGTTGGAACCCGTGGCAGCAAGGTCTTGACGGGCGCACAAATTCGCAAAGCTCTCGATTTACGGAGTACCTTGTTCCGGATTCAGAGCAATGGCGGCAGCTTCTATGTGTTTGGTCGAGGTTTTGGTCATGGCGTCGGTCTTAGTCAGTGGGGCGCACAATATCTATCCACTCAGGGCGTTAGCTACCAGCAAATTCTGGCTCACTATTACCAGCAAGCGAACATTTCATCAGCTCGATAGCTTGAAATAAATCGGGCACGACCTCAGCAAATTTTGCAAATCGCTCAAAATACGCGATCGCATTTACAAGATTCGCTATAATAATTGCCCGAACCTTGGAGAGGTGGCTGAGCGGTTGAAAGCGGCTCCCTGCTAAGGAGTTATGGGGGTTAAACTCCATCGAGGGTTCGAATCCCTCCCTCTCCGTTCTGATAGATTGAAGTAATTTCAAAAAAAATCTAATCGAAAAATTAGGATGTACGGATTTTTCTGAAGTGTTGTAGATCTTCTCGAAATTCGACTATATCGTAATGAACACAAATTTCCCGCTTATCTAATAGATGCGGAAACTGTATTTGGCTCATGCCCAGGATTTCGCTAGCTTTCTCAGGGCTCAGTTCGTCCTGCTGAATGAATAACCCAGCCGCAGCAAGTTGCGGGGTATCTAAAGCCGAAACAGCCTCAATTGACGACCTTTGCTTTTTTCCTCATCGCTGCCTTGCTCTTGAATATACCTCTTGACGATTTCTGTATTTACTCCGTCTCCTACCGTTCTCATATATCCTCCATCACTCAAAATTCTCCGCCCCATAGTTGTTTTCGCATCTCTGGAAAACGCTTAAACATCTCTCTTGCACCTATGCTTTTTAAAATTTGCATCACTCTTGATGGTGCGTACTTGTGTGCCGTTCCCACGAACAGGTTGGACGTGGTCCCCATCCGTTCCCATTTCCTCTAGCTCGAACCGGTACCGTCCTCCTATTTCCTTGAATACTCCCTTCAAATATTCACATCGCTCCTCTAAAACCAGTAGTCCTCGCCGATATTAGACGCAAAACACCATGTGGTAGCGGATTTAGTACACGCAATGACTCGCCCTTCTCAATTTCATAGCCCAATTGTATTGCCGACCTACCGGTCGGCGGGCTGCTTATCCCAATTGCAGCAAGCTGCGGGGTATGCGCAGCCTTTTTTAGATCAACATTCTGGAAATTGATAATTGTTGGGCTTTTTACCGGTGTTCGCCCACGTAACAATGAAGCCACATCATATATTTGTATAATCAGAGCCCCAAGTTTTACACCTCTTCAGAGTCTTAGCCTGACGACATTTCAGAGCATTGAATCGAAGTGCTGGAATATTCGTTAACTACTAACATTCAAGCTCGAGCATGGATTAGGAGAATGTTAGATGCTCGCCGGCAGAAATATTTGATAAGGGTATTATTGGAAGTTTTTGCGATCGCCACTTTCGCAATGGAGTAGTTCCGTGCCAGAACGCTTTTATAGTCAATTCAAAATCGGAAGTGCACTCAGCGATCTGGCAAAAGCAATCAATTCACTGCCTTCTCTCCATCGCAATCACTTCAGCGATGCGAGAAGGAAATTCTAACAGATCTTCATCCTCTCCCTTGGGCATTGGGGAAGTAAACGTATAGCATGGGTCACATAGGCCGGTGTCAAAGACTTGAATTGCCCATTTGTCCGGTAATCCAGCAATGCCAATTTCAACGACATACCACTCGCTTCCGGTCTCACGGGCAGACGTGACATTAAAAAAATCCCGTTCAGATTCGGAAATTTCTAAATCATTCATCAAAAAATTCATAGCCAATTTTTCTGCTTGAGAAAGTGCCAAAGTGATCATCGTGACCATTCTCCTTAGATCTAGTTACCAATACACATAAATATTGCCGCTATCTACATTCTAAAACCGTAACTTTAAACTCTACTTGGCTAGGATTAAACGTTGATTTGCGGTGTATGAATCAAGTTTT
>JBCDHF010000360.1:0-4947 GCA_038750375.1 Cyanobacteria bacterium P01_H01_bin.15 | reverse complement strand
GTTGGCGACAAGAAAGTCAAGAAGCCTTAGCAGTCAAAGATTTTGAGCCTATTTCGGGTTGGATGCTCTTAATTTCGGGGGGGTGAACACTTCAAGTCCGGTCAGCAATCAAGATGCTCCCTATGAAGAGGTTACATTGAGTGCGCCGTGATTGCGCAGCCAGTCGCAGTGATCGGCGGTGAGACCAATCGCGTTAGTAAAGACCGCGCCCGTTACATCGCAGTCTACAAATACCATATCTTTCCAAACCGTATTTTCTAAAATGGCGTCGCGAAAGTCAGTTCCTCGCAGGTCAGTAGCAGTAAAAAACGCCCCTTGGAGATTGCTGCTGACCAAAGAAGCTTCAGCTAAATTCACTTGATTAAATTGCACTTTGCTGAGATTGGCTTCCGTTAGGTCCGCGCGCTCAAAGTTCGCTTGGGTGACAGTGCCCGCTCGTAAATTCGCGCCGACCAAGTCCGCATCTTGTAGATTGCTCTCAAATAATCGCGCCCGGCAAAGATTGGTTTGTTCTAAATTCGCGCCTTGCCATTGGGTCTGAGTCAGATCGGCCCCCTCCAAACTGGCGCCACGGGCTTGTGCTTGGGCAAAATTGCTTCCGGTACAATTCGCCGCGCCCAAATGCGATCGCGTTAGATTTACGCCGCCAAAATTTGCTTTGAGCATACGAGCTTCACGGAAATCGGCTTCACTGAAGTCTCCTTGGACCGCTTCGCAGTGGGTGAGATCGGTGTTGTAAAAACAGGCTTTTTTGGCCTGAACATTTACTAAATTAGCCCCTTGCAGCTGGGCGCTGTTAAGCTGGGCTCCCCGTAAATCGGCTTCGGAGAAGTTCCCCCCGTTCATGGAAACAAACATGAGCGCTGCGCCCTGAAAATTGCTATCTCGGGCAGAAATTTGGGCGAGATTGGCGCCTCGGAGATAAGCATGGGGAAACTGGGCCCCGTCGATTTCAGCTCGGCTCAAATCGATACTGCTGAGCTCGCCATTCTTAAACACATGGCCTTGAGCCAGCAACTCAAGTACTTTTTGGCGGGTAAAAAGACTCATGAAGTTTCCACTCTAGACGTTGCGAGTTTCAGCTGCGATCGCAAGTGAATTTTTGGCTTAGCGAAGAATGCTAGGGGCACAGTTCACGGGCAAATCGACGATGATTCTATCAACGATCCCGAATAACGCGCTGTTAGTCCACCAAAATATCCATATTTTCCTGGAATTGCTTAAGCTCTTCGCTCAAACTCTGTAGCTCAGCCCGCTTAGAACTATCCGTAAAATCTGAGGTTCGCAACTGATTTTGCAGCGACTGTAGCGTTCCTGCGCCATCCACAATCAGGGTTGAGAGTGCAGTTACCTGAGCCTGCCGCGCATCTTCTCCTTGTTTAGCGAGCTGCAAATTACGCGTTAGGCTTATCGCCAATTGATCAAGCTGCTGCCTTACCATCCCAGAGGCTTGGATTTGCTTTCGCTGAACATCTCGTAACTGCCGCTGGATCTCATCCACAGATAACAGAGAGTCCCCTCCGTGCAGCCGTCGACTGAGACTGTCGATTTTACGGGGTAATTCCAATACGCGATCGCAGGCATATTGAACGGTGGTCAACAGATCGAGGTCTTCGCTACTTTCTAGGGACTTTGAGGCTTCCACCCGCAGCGCTTCGGCTTGTGTGGATAATGCGATCGCCTGTTGTTTGACGCTGGTCAATTCCCGTTCGAGCTGGGGATTATCAAGATCAAGACCGGGGGGTTTACGCGTGGCCACGGTACTCGAACCCAACACAGACACCGCCGCACTAACTGGCAACGCGATCGCCAGCGGGACCCTGGCGAGACGGACGCCGAGCACCAAGACCACTCCACCCGCCAGAACCATCAGAGGATAATTTAAGGGATTTGCTAATTTCATCTCTAAAATTCAACCTGCAAATCCGCCATCAATGCGCCAATAGTCGTCGGATCGCCCTTCCGATAATAGCCCCCATTCACTTCCGCAATTTGCGTTAATGCTTGGGCATTAAACTCGCCCTCCTCCCCATAGCCCACGGTAAAAAAGGCAATATTTTGGCCACTTTCATAGTTACTGCTCATCAACTGCTGTTCTAGCTGTTCTAGAGAAATTCTTGAGCTGGAATCTTCCCCATCCGTCAAAATCAACACCGCATTGATCGTATTAGGGCGCAAATTTTGCTGAACCCAGTTCCGGGCATACAAGGCGCTGTCGTATAAGCTCGTGCCGCCGCGGGCTTCTAGTTGATTGATAAAGTTAATCGCTTTCTGCTTACCTTCAGCGGACCCATCCACCTGGATCGGTTCCGAAATATCTGAGCTAAAGGAAATTAAGGCAACCGCTTCTTTCGGGCCCAGTGTATTGATGTATTGAAACAGAGTGTTTTTCACCACCGCCAGTTTGTCGCCGCCCATAGAGCCGGACACATCCACAACAATCACAACCTGCGACGGCTTTTTGGCGAAGTTTTGCCAGCTCGTCAGCATGGCTTCGACCACTTCGGGCTGGGGCGGTCGGAGAGACTCGTATTGCGGCGCGGACTGTACCCCAAATTGCGGAGTAAATTTAGACCCTTGAACGCCGGGGGTCCCAGGTCGTAACCCCAAATCTGCGGCAATCTGTTGAGTTTCAGGCTTCAACATAAATGCAATAATCGCTTCAGCCGCTTCTTTTTCTTGCGCATCAACCCAGGGCGCTGGCGACAAAATGGCGCGAATGTTGGAGCTGAATGTGGCATCTGGGTAAACAGCAACAAACTGAGTGCCCCCGCCGCTATTGTTATTGGCTTCGATAATAAGCGATTCATAAACCGAGCCGACTGATGCCCAAAATGGGCCATTACGTGCGATCGCTCGGGCTAATGAGCCAGTAGATTTGCCATAGCGCGTGATTTTACTTTGAATCGCACTAACTTCAGCTTGGTATTTTTGAACGTCTTGTAGGGTCAAATCCTCGGGGGGCTTATTTGCGATCGCAGAAAATTGGGCGACCAGGGTTTGTAGTCCGGAGTTGGAGCGAGTAGGAGCCGTGTGGACATAGGTGATGGGTAACGCCGGGGCAGCCGGGTCGAGTTCTTGGTGATTGCTCGCCTCGACCAGGGCAGTGTAGAGATTATCTACATTCGCCAAACTGGGGGCTAGCTCCGCTGTTGTCATGAAAACCATCGGACTAAATGCCACCAGCGAGGAATCAGTAATCCGGGGAATATAATCTTGCCCAGGAAACAGCTTTTCCATTTGGAATCGCAATTGACTTTGATAAATTTCACCGTCCACGGCGACTAATGTCGGAAATTGGGGATCATCGGCTGAAATTCCAGCCCTCTGCAACTGTTGTGCCAGCGAGAGAACATCATTAACAACATCGCCGCTGCCTTTGGCTTCGCAACTCAAGAAATACGGTTCGCCATCAGACAATTTCGGCTTGGTTTGATTTAGCTTCTCGGCGGCTGCCTTACAAAATTCACCCAGATCCGACCCCACCAAAAACCGAATTTCCTTGCCTTGTTGAGTATCAGACCCGGTACCACATGCACTCAATAACAAGACCAGAATACTAGTTAGCCAAGGTAACCGGTTAGCTCGTCCAAGGCGAAATCCTTTCATCTCAACTCCCAATTCCTTAATCTGTTGTTAATTTAACTTGCGATCGCAAACAGCTAGATTTTAACCAGGCGCCCACAAATTCTTTACGCCACGTTACAAAAGGGCAGTTTGGACTTGTGAGAAATAGATTCAATTGTCACCTGAACTGTAGTCTCTCCATAGCCAAGAACTCAACTAGCTAGTTTTTGGGTTGAAAAACTTGCGATCACAAATGTTGGGGATTCAGAACGAAGATGATTACAAATGAGAATACGGTAAAAGATCTCGATTGGGCTCATGTCGAGAATACTTATTTAATGATCAAGTCCGTTTGAAAAAGTACTTTTACGTTTTGCGCCCATTATTCGCAATTCGTTATGTTGAGGCGGGTGTAGGAATTCCTCCGATTGAATTTCGCAAATTAGTTGATGCAGTCGCCCCAGCGCATTTGAAACCGGGAACTTCTAAGCTATTAGAGATTAAAAGCCGAACGAAAGAACTGGGGTTAGGCGAACCGGCTCCAGAGATTGGTGAATTTATCGAAACAGAGCTAGAAAGACACGGAAATTTCTTCTCGGGCGAAGGTCGGCTAGACATACATGAAAAAACGGAAGTAATAGAAGAGCTGAATGAAATTTTTAGAGACTGTCTTGTCCAGTCCTGGTCAGAACCCACCTAAGGAATCGCCAGCGCTTCTTTCTTCATCATGCGAAAAGCAGTCGAAAAGCCTAATTTTCGGTAAAGACCTATTCCTAAATCTGCTTTGCGACAGTGAATCAATCACCTTTTTGGCTTTGATAGAAATAATCCCTGAACATAGCACTACAAATTGAATTGACTATATTTTTCATAAGCAGTTCGGAGATTTAAAATGAAAAAAATTGGCGCACATTAAACGCGATCGCAAATGCTTGAGGCTGAACAAATTTTTCAGGAGCGCTACCGCTTAGTTAGGCGCTTAGGGCAGCGAAGTGTGCGGGATACTTGGCTTGCGGTGGATTTTATGAGCGATCCGCCTCATGATGTTGTGATCAAGTTTTTAGGCGGCGGTCACGCGCTGGATTGGGACCATATCAAGCTTTTTGAGCGGGAAGGCAACGTCTTGCGATCGCTGGAGCATCCTCAAATTCCGGCGTATCGCGAATTTTTTACGCTAGAAGACCATGGGCTCTGGTTTGCCTTGATCCAAGACTATATTGCGGGGATGTCTTTAGCGGAACTGGTTCAGCAGCAATCCCGCTTAGCAGAAGCCCAACTCCGCCAAATTGCAGAAGAAGCCCTCGCGATTCTGGAATATCTCCACGAACAAAGCCCACCCATCCTGCACCGAGCAACAAGTTACTGGGCTTGAGGTCTCGG
>JBCDHF010000359.1:0-4950 GCA_038750375.1 Cyanobacteria bacterium P01_H01_bin.15 | reverse complement strand
CTCTTCGCTATTGATGGCTCGTCATCCTGACATATCCCTACCCTCATATAGCAGAATGCGGAGTTCGGAATAAGAACAATTGGTGTGTGGTGTTTTCAGAAATTACAACTGTCCTGACCTGATTGCGGATCGCTATAGTCCTGATGAGCAATGCCTAGGATGTTAGCGATCGCCTCACCATTCATTTCATCCGCCTTTAGGAGCGGGCGCACCGATTGAGCGCTGATTAGGCATTAGCGTCCCCAAGGATTTCTGGGGCTAAGTTCATGAATGACCATGCCCCAAGCGATCGCAGTGGTAATTGGCGACAGCACCAAGAGGAGCCGCAAGTCAACAAGATCAATGGGATTAAACATCATATTCTCTCTATGGCTATTCTAAAGTTGAGTGTTGGCTTAGTTGGTCGAGCTGGTGTTGCGAGATTGCCCAATTTCGTCGCGCATTCAAATCGTCAGGATTTAAGGCAAGGGCTTGTTCAAAAGACTTGATGGCCTCGGAATAACGCTGCAAATTAAATAACACATCGCCCTGGTTATCCCAGGCTAAAGCGGCGCCTTGACTGCCCCAGTGCCGATTTATTTCGATTGCCAGTTGGCATGAATCAAGCGCTTGAGCATATTGACCCAGCTTACTCAATACCCCACATCGATTCGCTAAGCCGAGGGAATAATCAGCATCAATCAACAAGGCATGATTGTAGGCAAACAAAGCTTCTGTATAGAGGTTTAAGCTAAACAATTGGGAGCCCAGATTATTCCACGCACTTGCGTTCATGGGATTAGACACAACTGCCCGATAAAAGGGACTATCGTCAAGCTGACTAGCAACACTGAAACCATCACGAGTTTCGCTAGTTGACATGGCCGAGGTGCTAGCGATGAAGATGCCTTGAGGCGATGCCAATACAGTCTTTTGCAACGCAATCGGGACTGCCTGTGGAGACAAACCCATGGCATCTAAAAACTGTAAACTATGAAAGTTTGATGCCTGAGTGGGTTGAATGAGTGACAACCAAAGTGCGGATACAATTGCCACAATCCCGAGTCTGAAAATGGACTTCATGAAAGTTGCCCTCAAAGCTAATTTCAACAAGCAATCTGAATGAACCTTTCACACATCACTGAACAGATATTGGGGGATTAACTAATTCTGAGCTTTACAACTTGGTCTAGAGCCACCAAATAACTATACAGAACACAATTAGTGATCTGTAGCTTTAAATTTACTGATTAGAGATTACGCGCCCAGCGCTATTACTGATAACAAGCTTGGCAAGAACAGATACATGCCGAGGCCATCAATCAACTCTGATAGCAGATAGCAACACCCTATGGCTTTAGCGTAAATTTGATCGGCTGAATCTTTCGATAAAGCTCATTGCCCATGATGTCTTTATCAAAAACACTCACCTTTCCAAATAATGAATCGAGAGTGCTAAAAACCACCCGAGAATCGAATTCTGAAATCGATGATTCGACACTCCCAGCTTGACCGACACAAGAGCTAAAATCTAACGACTCAGGCATCCCTCCCTGTGAGACGACTAACAATGGTTCATCCCCACCTGATAAGGGGACTTCCTCAAATCCGTTAATGTCGTAAACTGCTTTGCCACAGAGGGTTGCTGCGGTGTGCTCAGCCCCTGAGTAAGGCGACACATACTTCATGGTGAATTCTGCTCCGTCAATCGCGCTCAGCGGAATCGGATCAGAGGCGCTTTTGTTCGTCGACGTCTGATTGATCGCGGCTTGCAAAGCAGCCTCACTAAAGACGACCCGTCCCTCAAGCAAACCGTCTCGTTTGGGGATTCCTTCTGTCTTAAAAGACAAGGTCATTGCTGAGGCGGCAGGGAGATTAATCATCACGCTGAATAAAAACGCGATCGCCAAAATAGTTAACGTCTTAAAAAATTGGCTAAACATCTTGCTTGAAAACTCCAGCTTATTTAAAGGCCTCTCTCAGTAGAGCGAGACCAAATTTGCCCACTACTGATTAATCGGCATCTTTGAGAGGCTCAGTTCAGGGTTTGAGTTGAATAAAGATGCAATGAGTGGGGATACGTCTGTCAGGGCATGCTATTCGGTAAAAACTGCGGCTGTACCGTTTGCATCATTGCTCGTACGACGGCGAGTCAGTTGGTTGTACAAGACCTGACCGATCGCTTTAATAAAGTTCCCCTCAATTTCCTGAAACAATTTCATATTCATCTCGAAAGCGACGTTAGCTTCCTCAACGATGCGATTAACCGTAGATTCACTGAGGGGTAACTCGTTTAGTCTTTGCCGATAAATGACCTTAAATTCTTTCTCGTCGGCAATATCATCAAAATCATAGAAGGCCGTTCCTTGGCCAGCCTTTAGGCCCATAGCCCGCTGGGCAATCCCTTTGAGAATTTGCCCGCCCGACAAATCACCCATATAGCGTGTGTAGACATGGCCAATCAGCAATTCTGGCTCAGTGTTAGAGATATCCTGAATTCGCTGCAAGTAAACCTGGGTAGCAGGCGATGAGGTTACCTGACTCTGCCAACGATCGCCGTAATAAAAACGTAAGTCTTTTTCCAGGCTACTTTGGCGATCTAGTTGCGGAAAGTAAATCTGGCTCACAATTGCATGCGACTGATGTCGATGGATCTGGGCTTCCATTTCTGAATAAACAAAATAGAGGCTAGCGACTAATTTCCGATAAGATTCCTGATTAATCACTCCCTTCAAAAAGCACTTTACAAACCCAACATTTTCGGCTGCCGAATGGGCTTTCTTCGACCCTTCGCGGAGTTTTTGGGCCAAATGGGAATTCATGTTATGGCTCCTTACATGAGATGGTTAGCAAGGGAAAACTTGCATCAAACTGAGAGAATTTTGGCAAACTGGTTGGCGCTGAGATGTGGTAAGAAAGCGGCAACGACACCGCTGCTCAGGGCACTGCCTAAGTTGCAGTTTGGAATTAGCGACCGAAAGCCTTCAGGAGTTCTTGGATCGTGGGCTTGCCAAAATTGATCGCATTCCAAACCACCGAGAATACCAACGGCAGCAGTACCAGTGATAAACGGCTATCTATTCCTAAAATCTGGGTCTGGATGGGCAACTGGCCTTCTCGGGTGATGAATTGCATGGCCGCGATCGCCCCTAAAAACCAGACGGTAGGGACGCCCAAAGTGTGAATCGCTAACCACCGAACGGTGTAAATGGGATACTCTACTCCCGGCTGATTGGATTGATCCGTTAAATTGCCTGTCATCTTAATCTCAAGTCTCCAAGTGAATGTTCTATTTGAGCGCTATTTGAGAGGAGGTGCAGTCTGACCAAATTGCTGCAGATACTGATCAATCTCCTGTTTAGCCTCTAGGCGATCGGCCACGATGGGAATTTTAATTTGTCCCGAAGGATAATACTCATCGGGGCGAGGGGTCCCAAACGCGTCATACGCTAGCCCAGTACTCACAAACAGCCACCCTGAAATAAACACGGCTGGAAAATTCACGACATGCAGCAACCAAAACTGCGGATCCGTCACAATATCGCCCAAGGGGCGTTCACCCGTTGAACCTGCCATAGCTTTTCTCCTAGTTCACATACTTGCTTGCCAACAGCGCCGAGACCCTTGCCAGGGTTTCGGCGATAACAGCTCTCACAGCCCTGAAAGCATGCGGGCATCCTTATTTTTTACAGTGACATTAGCTTGATTTAAATGACATACATTGTCAATAAGGATGGTAATTAAGTTATATTTAATTGACCGCTAAAAATAAGAGTTTGCGTGCTGAAATTCTTGTCAGAAAAGAATTTCAGCGATTTTAGGGCAAGGGAGCAGCGTAGTTAAAGGCGTTAATTTTTCTTGTTATCAGGAAAATATCTCAATAGTATTGAAAAGGTATTGCTATGGTTGCATCGGAACATCCGACTCCTTCGAATGAAGCAGCCGGATTCATGGAGTAAATTTAATGTCGGCAGGTCAAGCGATCGCCTGCCTGCGTTAAAGGAAGCTGAGAAGACGGCAACACAACTGGCGAGAGCAGATTTTAGGGCTGTAGGACTTACCCGGTTGCATCCGATTGGGGGGCAAGGGAGCTTAAGTCTACTGATGAAAGAGGGCGACTACCTCAAGCGCTTTAAATAATCCCGAGGGGTACTGCCAAATTTGCGTTTAAAGGCTTTGGCAAAATAACCCCGGTGAGCAATACCCACTTTGTTCGCGATCGCCTCAACCGTCATTTGATCGGCTTCGAGTAATTGCCGTGCTTGCTCCATTCGGTAATCGTGAAGTACCCCAAATACGGTCGTGCCAAATATTTGCTGAAATCCTTGCTGTAATTTGCGTTCGTCAACACTAACTTGCTGGGCCAACTCAGCGAGCGATGGCGGACTGTTCATATTTTGCAGCAGTATGTCTTTTGCTTGGTGCAAAGAGTCGATGTCCCGGCGCCTAACGCGACCTGACGGCCAGGTATTAATCGGACTGCTCGTGAACTGTAAAATACACAGGGCCAGCAATTCTAGGGCTTTTGATTCTAAATAAAGTCGGCGCACAGCGCCTTGATGAGGACATTGCAAAACGAGTCGCAAAATATGGGCAATTTCAGCGGTAGTGTAACTCGGTTGAATGTAAGGGGTATCAACCGCATTTTTCAGTCGTTGCTGCCAGTCAATCGGCATCTCTCGCAAATCAGCTTCGACCAACGAGAGCAAGAGTTGGGGCGCAATAGATAAGCTGATCAGCTTGAGCGGTTCCCCAGCCAAGACCTCACTGGTGCCCGAAGCATAAGGAATGGCGGAGAAAGTGGATTGCCCAGAGTTAACCTCGATATTATCTTTGAGCCCATGAATGCGACCTCTGGTTTGACCCGACAGGCAAAAATTTAAACTAACAAAAGAATGCTGGTTTGATAGCTTGCGAAAGTCGAGAACGAGATCTTGATTGAGGTCATATTCGGAAACAAAGAGATCAAGG
>JBCDHF010000358.1:0-4958 GCA_038750375.1 Cyanobacteria bacterium P01_H01_bin.15 | reverse complement strand
CTTAAGGTCATTACTCCAAAAGACGATGAATTTTTCTTTGCCCATACTACAGCTTTATATCCTGAATGGCCAGTTGCTGCACTCTCTAGTACTGATCCGACTTTAACTGAGCAGGTTAAAAATGCCTTGTTGCAAATACCAGATTCCCATCCTGCCTTAAAGTCTGCCAACTTAAAAGGCTTTCTTCCACCTGAAAACTATGAATCAATTCATAACTTAATTGAGACTTTGCAGCTAAAAAGTTGGGATGTTCAGTAGTGTTTTACTTTGGTAAACGCCAATTATGCTTCATGAAAAATCCATTAAAGTTTCTGACTAAAATCGGTGACAGTATTACGCTGCGGTATCTTGGGCTCACTACCACTATATTCGTCATTGCACAGTTTACTTTCCAAGCCCTGTACATTCGGTGGGAAATTACTAAGAGTGAGCGCCATCTAGCGACCCAACTTGAGACTGAAACCCGACTCTTATCAGGGGTTTCGTCAGAGTTTTTGCTGTCGATGGACTTTCTCTCCCTGGAGCGCCTGGTAAAAAAAATTGATGAGAATGAAGCAGTCGTCTATAGCGCTATTCTTTCCGACTCCGGTAATCTCCTGACGCGTCATCTGGACGTCCAGCAGCCTTATGTGCAGGCAGCCCAAGCAGCCAAACCGGCCGATTCACTGGCACTACTTGCGCAGATTAATCAAAACCCTAATATTCGATCAATTCGGATCCCTATCGAACACAACGGAACTATTCTGGGTGAGGTTTATCTCGGCTATACAACCGAATATGTCCGCAAAGATATTTGGCAGTCGGCCATTATCGTTCTTATTTCGGGCTTCGGCATCACTTGTCTGCTTACCGGATCAGTAGCCTTATTGTTTCGTTCCGAAATATCCAAACCCTTAGCTGATCTAGATCAATTAGCTCAGGCCCTAGCAAGAGGAGAACTGGACCAGCGTGCTACCACGGTTAAAAATAACGAGTTTGGTCAGCTTAAACAATCCCTCAATACAATGGCTGAGCAACTACAGCAGACTCTTCAGGGTTTAGAGGATGCCCGGGACCAAGCCCTTGATGCGACCCATGCTAAAAGCGAATTTCTGGCGACCATGAGCCACGAAATCCGTACCCCTATGAACGCTGTCATCGGTATGACCGGCCTGCTTCTAGACACTAACTTAACAACTCAGCAAAAGGACTTTGCTCAAACTATCCGCAGCAGTGGTGATGCCCTACTGACTATCATCAATGACATCCTGGACTTCTCAAAAATTGAGTCCGGCATGTTGGAATTAGAAAAGCAGCCCTTCTCAATTCGACATTGTCTGGAAGAAGCTTGCGATATTCTCATTTCTAAAGCAACTGAAAAAGAATTAGAAATTGCCTATAAAATCGATTTTGCAGTTCCAGAAAAAGTCGTTGGGGACATTACCCGCTTACGGCAAGTATTAGTCAACTTGTTAAATAATGCCGTCAAGTTTACTCAAGAAGGAGAAGTATTTACGGAGGTCACCTTAGTGAGTACTTCTCCAACACAGAAAGATGACTCACCTCCGACAGAATGCGAAATTCAATTTTCTGTTCGTGATACCGGCATTGGTATTCCACCGGAAAAAATGAGTCGTCTGTTTATACCTTTTTCTCAAGTTGACTCTTCTGTAACACGAAAGTACGGCGGTACTGGTTTAGGACTTGTTATTTGCAAGCAACTTGTAGATTTAATGGGGGGTCGCATCTGGGTCGAGAGCGTCGTCGGGCAGGGTACCACCTTTTCCTTTACTATTCATGTGCAGCCAGCTGTAACAACCAATCAAGATGAGCTAGCACTACTTCAAAGGAAACTTATGCACAAGCACGTCTTGATTGTTGACGACAATGCCATAAACCGAGAAATACTGGCGTCTCAAACCGAAAACTGGGGTATGCAAACTCAAATCGCGACATCAGGTACTGAAGCACTTGAGTTACTACAGCAGAATCACAATATTGATATCGCTATTTTTGATATGGAAATGCCTGAAATGGATGGCTTATCCTTAGCAGAGAAAACCCATACGTTGGCTAAATGGCGCAATTTACCCTTGGTAATGCTCACATCTGTCAACAAATATGGTCTCGATAATGACAAAATTGAGTCTCACTTTTCGGCATTCTTGAACAAGCCTGTTAAACAATCATCGCTATTCAACACACTAGTTGAAATTCTGAGTATTGAAGCGACAAAAGTTCGCTATCAAGAATCTTCATCTCCAACAACTCTGCAACCACTTGTAGAGCAACTACCTTTGAAAATCTTGGTTGCTGAAGACAACACTGTCAACCAAAAACTTGCTCTACTATTGCTTGAACGCCTTGGATACCGTGCCGACATTGCCGCCAATGGTATCGAAGCCATTGAGGCTTTAAAGCGCCAGGATTATGATGTCATTCTTATGGATGTCAATATGCCTGAAATGGATGGCATAACGGCTACCCAAAAAATCTGTCAACACTGGCAGACTCAACGTCCCCACATAATTGCTGTAACAGCTAATGCTATGCAGGGCGATCGCGAAGAGTGTATTCAGGCGGGTATGGATGGCTATATTAGTAAACCAATCCGCCTTGAAGAGTTGGTCCAAGCGCTCAAAAAATGTACGCCGCTACATCAGTCATCAGTTACTGATCTAGATAATAATTCGGACTCCGATAGTAATGGTGCAGCACAGCTGAGTGGTGATCCTGAACAATTCTGTACCGCGATCGATCTTAACGTTCTGAACTCTACACTCGATATGCTGGGTGACGATCGCCTGAGTAATTTGACGTTGCTTCTGGATGTCTATGAAAAAGAGAGCTCCAAACTTATTACTCAAATTCGGGATGCTATCGCCCATGCTGATGCCAGTAGCGTAGGCTTTGCTGCCCATACTCTTAAGTCGAGTAGCGCCAGCCTCGGGGCTACTCATCTCGCTGAGCTATGCTATCAATTAGAAACCATGGGACGCAACAACAACTTAACTGGCGCCTCCAAGATCTTTATCAAAGCTGAACAGGAGTACATTAAGGTCGTTAGGGAATTATTAGCACAAAAATCCTAAATTACGCACTTTGGCTATGGGGTCTTTTGTACAACAAAAGACCCCATAGCTACTGAAATTAGGTGATCTGGAGCCAGCCCCAGTAGATCAGAAACACTAGGACGAGAGGGGTAGAATCGTGGGCGTTGCTCAATCTAGGGATGACTCAAGCAGGGATTGGTACCTCCCCGAACTTGAGATAGTGAATCAGGAGTCGAATCGAGTGCTTGAGCATATCCACCGACTTGGAGTAACACAGCGTCTTCCTATGTAATCGAGCCAAATAATGGCGCAAACGGGTGTTTTCCCTCTCCACCCGGGTCATGTAGGTCTTGCTCACAATTTGGTCACCATCGGGAATAAATCTGGGATAGACCGGATTACCATCACTGACCCAGAAAAAACACCGCCACCAGGCGATCACTGGCCACAGGGGGCGAAAAGTTGTCGCACTATGGTCTCCAACCGCCCACCCCAAAAGGCCTGATTGAAAATGGTCAACCACTGTCCCAATCCAGACTTTGTCTCGTTTTCGACCGCCAAAGGTCTCTAATTCGTCAAGCTCGCCGACTTGGGGAATGGCTTCCGGGGCATCGGCATCGGGCAAGCGTTCGCCCACCTGAGCTAACCAGTTAATCACCGTGGAATGGGCAACCTCAATGACTCGTTCAATCGCCCGAAATCCCAGACCATTGACGGACATTCTCAGACACAGCCGTTTGCTCCAATCGCTGTATCCACGCTGACTATAGTGTTCAATGAACTGGCGGCCACAGTTAACACAGAGGTGATTTTGCTTGCCTCGACGGTGGCCATTTTTATGAATGTGATGACTGCCGTATTCGGGACACGGCATCGGGATTCCTCATCTTGAGTAGACAATGCATTCCTTGATAACGAAAAAGTCATTCTCGAACAACCTAATCCATCCCGTCATTGAGCAACGCCTGAATTTGAGGTAACGGCTTCAAGATTTCCTAGCAGCCAGTGGATAAAATCTTCGGTTCCGGGGCTGCACCTGTTTCGCTTTGTATTGGATGAAGCGCTGGAACAGCTTAACAGCGGAGATGGTCTTGCCAGGACGATCGTTAGCCCGATATTTCTTCAGGGTGGAGTCAAAATTGCCTGAGAGGATATCCATCTTGATGGTGTGGCCTTTTGCGCTGCAATCTGCTGGTTGATGGCATCGTCTGGCAAGCCCAGGCTGATGGTGTAGCGATCGCCGTGCAATCGCCAAGGAATCCCCGGTAAGACTCAATGCTCACTGCTCCTTTGGGTTTCCGAGTCGCCATAGCCGCACCTCATGGGGTCAACTTGATACCCAATTGATACCCAATAATCGGCTCAAATCCAGATTATTCCGTCAAGTTCCAGCTAGTACAACGCACCCTTGGAACCTTTGCCAAATGGGCTGAAACCCTGGATACGCTTGATGGACGTAACTGGACTCGAACCAGTGACCCCCACGATGTCAACGTGGTGCTCTAACCAACTGAGCTATACGTCCTTATAAAGTCATAATACGCTATCACAGGTGCGAAGCTGGATGCAATGGCGGTGGCGGGAATTGATTCAGGGGCGATCACGATCGCAATCGCTCCTAAAATTTCCGGTTTTCAAATGCATGCCCGTACGTCTCGGGCAGTCGCGCGAGGCATCCTCAGCGCTATGTGGCGATCGCCGTGGCGCAAGGCGGCGCTATTTTCGAGTGAGGATGCGGGATGTCGGCTCGATCCGGCGGTGTTTCTGCCTCGGGTGCCAGACCAGCGCGGCGATTTGAAAAGGGGCGTTTGCTAGGGTCGGCGGAGATCGCTGCCACGGTCATCAGCAGCAAGCTGATTTTTCAGCGTATTCTCAGAAACCGTTAACCGCACCAAAATCTTTGCGCGTCAGGCTGAAGGAGTTGCG
>JBCDHF010000357.1:0-4961 GCA_038750375.1 Cyanobacteria bacterium P01_H01_bin.15 | reverse complement strand
GTATGCGATCCGCCACCAGTATAGATGCCGTACCAGCGGTCGAAGCCGCGCCTCTCCGGAAGATACGCCGTGCGCACAAGAAGAAGTCCAATCTAGTCAGCCTTCTCTCAATTCCTTAAACTAGACAGCTAGGACGTTTTAACTCAGCCAATGCAGAGCGAATACAACGACAACTGGCTTGATCAAATCTTTATCCGGCTCTTTTCGCGCAAGATGGCTAATGCCGTAGGGACCCGCACCCCTTTCTCCGGCTACGATGGGTTTGTGGATTTGTCTTTGCGGATTATGCGAGGTCGTTCCGCTGCTCAGCAACAGCAAGTGGTCGGGCGCGTTTTGCGATCGCTAGTTCCCGCTCCTGTTTTATGGAGCATCCGGACCTTCTTTTCCCCGACCCAGACTGTTTGTGAGCTGAATGCCTGGTTTGCTACTCAGATGTTTGAATGGTTAGTAGGACCGTGTGAGGTCCAGAGTGTGGAAGTACAGAATCCAGACAATACGGCTCGACAGCAAAATAGCTTGGTAAAAATCAAAAAATGTCGCTACCTAGAAGCCACCGATTGCGTCGGACAGTGCATTAATCTATGTAAAATGCCGACCCAGGAATTTTTTACAAAAGAATTTGGGATACCTGTCACCATGAACCCGAATTTCGAAGACTACAGCTGCGACATGATTTTTGGTCAAAATCCACCCACTCTCGCTGACGATAAAGCGGGTCAAAACCCCTGTCTCCAGACTTGTCAAACTGCTCGCCCTAGCGTAAGCATTTGTCCGCAAATAAATTAGCAATTCAAGACAGCCAGAAACTTTTACTGAGGCTTTATAGAAGCTTTACGTGTAGCGAGGAAATTATAGGGGCTATTTCCTTCGTGCCTAGGGACTCGTCTTAACTCATTTGCGATCACAAAACATAATGCCTTCAAAACGCTGAAACTGTAATCAAACTGCACCGACAAGCGGCTGGGATGACAGAGCGCCGGATCATGTTAAGCGCTCGCCAGTGGCTTGTCGATGCAGCCGCCACTTTTGTGAGAGAGCGGCTGCGTGTCAGAATGCTCTGGAATTAGGCAGCTCAAAATCAGAAGTGTCCTAAACGATCTGGCACAGGTCATAACCCTCTTCTGTCACTTTCCGGCGGTGGAGAGATAAAATTGAGACGAAATCAGAAGACGATACTGAGTAAGAATGACGCCAGAGAAGGAGTTTCGGGTTTTAAAAAATTTGCCCAGAATACCAAAACCGACCGGACGCGATCGCCTAAATTTTTGATTTGTTGGTTATGAATTTGCGATCGCGTATTTAAAATTTTTCACACGCTCTTCGGCAAGAAATTACTTGAGCAGTAAATAATACAAGGCTCCTTCGCTGTTGAGTAGCCCCGCTCGCTCACCGGCAAGATCACCACTTCCTAAAAAGACATCTACGCGTCCTGGCCCTTTAATCGCGCTGCCGGTATCATGATCCAGAACAAAGCGATTGACGGGGGTAATTTGTAGATTTTGATTCGGGACTCGTGCCTGTATCGTTGCGATCGCACCCGGCGGCATTAACGATTTGTCGGTGGCAATAGAGCGATCAGCAATGACGGGGACTCCAATGCTACCGGTGGGAGGCGCGCCGTTAGTTTCTTGGAAAAAGATATAGCGCTCGTTTCGAGAAATATATTGATCGAGCTCGCCAGGATTTTGCTCAAAATATTCAATCAAAAGCGGTAAGGTCAGTTCTTCCAGGGTGAAAATTCCCGCTTCCACTAGCTGACGACCAATGCTGGTATATGGGTAATCCGTGCTGCCCGCAAACCCAATCGTCATGGTCTGACCGGTAGTTAAACGCAATTGAGCAGAGCCTTGCACCTGCACTAAAAAGGCCGACATGCGATCGCGTAACCAAACCAGTTCTTGTCCAGCGAGACGACTTTTATCCAAGAGCAAACCATTTTCGCCTTCTAGCTGAACCCGTGTAGGGTGAGGGCTTGGCCAGTTTGCAAAGTTACGAGGCTTTCGATAAAGAGGATATGTAAATTCGTTAGTTTTAACTCGGCTCGCGGGATAGGTTGGGGTGAAATAGCCGGTAAACTCAACCCGGCCTGCCCCGTCATTACCGATCGCTTGATAGCAGACAAACTCTCGGGCAAGAGACGCTTGTAGGGCTTCCGGCGAAGGACTTTGCTGCAAGAGTTGTTGAAACCGATGCAAAGATCTGCGGACTCGATCCCGAGTGATGCCGGGGACCGGGTAACGAGCGTAATCTTTCGCGGCTTTGTTGGTGCCCAGATAGCGCAAACTATAGGAAATAGCTTGAGAGAGCTGGGCTTTTCCTTGCGGCGTCAGGGAAGAATCCAGACCCTGGGCTAATAAGCATTGATTAGAATTTTGCGATCGCAAAGGCAGAGATTGAGCCTGCGCACTGACGGTTAGCGCCAGCCAAATTAATGAAGAAGCCAAAATGCGATCGCTATTCATGAATTATCCCCAGTCTCATTGCATCGGTTGAGACGGCCCACAGCTAAAAATTGTTCAGAACAATAGTTTTGAACTTCGGTAATCAAAGCATTGCAGCTGATAATCAGGAGCGGAAACTGCGAGTGCTCCCCAGTAATTTGTCTGTGGTACAAAACTCCAGAAAGACCACTGAGAGAGTTCTGGAGTCCCAGCCCAAGATTTGGGCACAAGCGTTGTATTTTTGTTTCGCTGTAGCTCAATTTGCTCAAGAGCACTGATGCCATCTCCGGTCGCCTTCAAAAAGGCTTCTTTCCCCGTCCAGAATTGATAAAAAACAGAGAGCTGTTCTGAGTCTGATAGCTTGGTCAATGCCTCAGCCTCATCCCGACTAAAAAAACGCTGAGCAAGAGTCAGCACGTCGGTCTGTCGGCTCGCCTCCAAATCTACGCCCACGGGCTGCCGGGCAAAGGCAAACAAGCCCCAATCGCCGCTATGGGAAATATTGAAATACAACGGTTCTGGCCCGAATTGACTTTTCGGGCCTAAAAACGGCTTGCCGCGATGACCAGAGACAAACTCAATCCCCTCAGGCAACTGTTTCATGTACCGGCCCAATAAAACTCGCAGAATCCCGTGAGCAACAATAAAACGATCCCGATGAACAGGAAATTTAAATCTCTCTGCCCGACTACGCTCTGGTTCACAGAGAAGCGCGTTAAACTCGGCTTGCTGTTGTTGAGAAACCCGGAGGGGCGCACGCCAAACCTCAACGAAACCCGGCAATAACGCAAAAATCGAGACCTCAGTCTGCCAAACGATATTCAACGCCAATAAAGCCTCAAACATTCCGAATTTAATGTAGTTAATCTATCAAAGGTGAATCAAGCACGTCAGAAAAAAATTGCTTTCAAGTTCTACTCAGTCAACTGATATGGCAGCCGCCACCTCATAAAGGTGACGGCTGCGTGCCAGAACCCTCTAGAATTAGGCATCTCGACATTAGAGATTCCTAAGCGATCTGGTGAAAGCTATATAAATCAAGAGCAATTACCGATAGTCCAAGGGATGTATGGATAGAGAAAAGAAGTGGACAAACTCGAGGCTCTCATGCAAATTCTTTTTTGCCTCCACTGAAATTTCAGCAAAATCATTAAAAATGGTTTCATCCACAATCGCAAACATGACCATAAATATAGAGAATGCGGGCATCAATGTGTCATAAATCCTCAGTTGAAATTGATATTTCGGAGATCAAAGCGGTGTTTCAAAAACTCTTGCGCGAGCAAATCGCACTGGCATGCATTCTAAGGGCTTGTGAGGTTGTTGAAAGTTGGTTACAAAGCCACGTTAATGCTTGCTACGAAGCAGCGCTTCAGCAAGTCAATATTTCGGAAACAAAATCGGTCGCTTGAAACTTCAAAGGTATTAAGTGCTGGTCCTTCGTCTGTGCATATTCATCTCGCTTGACCTCTCAGCTTAGATGATGTTCTAACCTGAGGAGTCCATCTCCTTGATTGGGTTTCAAAGCTATGTATGTTAAATTGGCTTAGTCAATCATGATTACTCATTATTATGAAAGATAAATTACCGTTTATTTCTTTTATAGCTAGCGCAGTATTTTTAGCATATCTATGGGGAATTCTAACCGGCGCATACCGCATTTTCCCTTTCCCTATCATTAAAAGCGCACAAGACGTTGTTGACGAGTTTATGCCTGGGGATTCAGAAAATGCAACCGTCTCAAGTCGACAAGGTGTCAGAAGATTACATAGTTTCCCCTATCGGCAAGACTACTCCGGTCATGGTGTCACCATATCCAATCCAGAAAAGTCAGATCAGGGATATACTCTCTTCACTGCTTTTAACGGAGAGAAATGTACAAATTTGTTGGTAGATTTTCAAGGGAATGTAGTTCACGAATGGTATATTAAATTCAGCGATGTTTGGGGTAAGGATGCACCATTTTTAGAACAACAGTTCAGTGATGAGTTTACTTGCTGGCAAGGGACACAGTTGTTGCCCAACGGAGAGCTAATTGCGACTTTTATAGACAATGGGAGACCTTACTGTGGCGGCTTGGTGAAGATCAATTTAGATTCTGAAATTGTTTGGTCCCTTCCAAAATGTACCCATCATGATGTTCACATAGGTGAGGATGGTCTTTTATACGCCCCCGGAATGTACCTCGTTGAGAAAGACGAGTCAAACCCTGAAAGCGGTGGTGAGCGTTATCTGAAGTTGAGGCAATTGCCGACAACTCCTTCAAATACACAATATTGGGGAACGCCAATACTTAGAGACACCGTAGTAGTCGCATCTATTGATGGCAACTTCATCGAAGAGCTGGATGTTTTAGATGCTTTTTTCAATTCGGACTATCGCACAAGTCTCTCGACTAAGCATTTCAGACCACAACAGCATACGCAGCAGACTTATGATCCTACGCATGTTAATGATATCGAGCTGATTACTGAAGAGTGGGCAAAGCACCATCCGAAAATCAACGCTGGAGATATTATG
>JBCDHF010000356.1:0-4963 GCA_038750375.1 Cyanobacteria bacterium P01_H01_bin.15 | reverse complement strand
TGTTTTGCCTGGCTGCAGAGAAAGTACCGGAGATTGGTGGTGAGATGGGAACGGCTTCCTCAATGTTTTGATGCCTTTCTTGATTTAGCCGTCATTCACCTTTGGTCCTCTAAAATTATATTAGTGGGATAGGTTCTTGGCAGATAGCCTTTATCGGGAAAGCAGTAATTTTATTGGTCAACTAGACAAGTACAAATCACCTTGGATACTGTCCATCAGAGATAACCATGCCGTAAGGATGTAAGGATGCGGGAGGAAGCAAGGGTCAGAGCAATGTCTTGGAGCAAGTTTAGGCGGACATTCAGTGATGGGAGTTCTGACTGGCACCATATTAGAGGAATCATCGATGGAAGTCGGACTCAGAGAGCTTACTGGGAATTGACAACAGACCCAAAAAGCATGCCCAAAAATGGACCTTCGTTTGTAATGACAAACCTGGGCGGGAGAATCAGTGAAATAAAGAAAGATGTCGGGGACTTGTATGGATTAAGGGCGTGGGTAGAATACGGATTTAGGCAATGCAAGCAGGAACTGGGTTGGACAGATTATCGGCTAACAAATTATGAACACATTCGAAGATGGGGGGAGATTGTCCTCAGCGCCTACTGGATGATTAGTATAAATACGCCAGTGTTCGTATCTTTAAAAGAGAAGCAATCAGGGGAAGTAGAAGAGTCGAGAGAGAATGGAAAAGTGGCGAAACGCAATCAATGGGACGAGGAAGATAGCTGGAAAAGTGTGTTGAAGAATTGTCGTTTAATTATCCGGCCAGCAATGATACTGTAGTCAATTAAACCGTGGTTAGAGGTTTATCCAGACCCAGATTTAGTAGAAGGATTGCATCGTTTAATCAATTCGGTGAGGAGGCTTCTACCCTATTCACTTCTGGCTAGCACCGGAAAGTGACAGAAGAGGGTTCTTAGGGTCATACTCCCCTCGAAGATCTTTCAAATCACAAGTGAGGTTAGATTCCCGAGCCACAGCTTGATAAGCAAAAAAGAAACGTCTGCGATCGCGGGATTCAGCCGGAATATCGACTAAATAAGCCCTTAACAATTTACAACTCAAGCTGGCTGATTCTGGAAGAACAGGGAATGGCTGCAAATAGTCAGCATTATGATTGTCCGACCGGCTGACGGTCCCATTTTTTCGGCTCCAATACTTCCGTTTAAACCGGGCAATCGCTTCCCCGAAGCTCAGACCCTCAACCTTCTCCTTGGGGTCCCAAACTACTCAGTCAAAACGCTCCATGAGCAGATCTGATTCCATGGCCTTTGCTTTGGCTTAAGCCATTTTGACGCCATCCCTGGTTAGAGGAAGAAGACCCCGCGAAATATCCCTCTGCGACCATGTGGTTTCCTCAAGCTTCGGCGGTAGCGCCGCTCTGAGGTAAATCTTTTCTCGCTTAGGAATCACTCGCAGCTTTACTTTCGACAATTGCGCATAGGATTTCTGGATCAGGGCTTCCAACCGCTTTTCCATGTCCCTAAATTGTCCCTAAAATTCTGCTTTTTTGCGTACCTAAAACGTTAGCAGACAAGGACACCGAGTAACAATCAGAACTGCTAAAGCGAGCGCTTAATCCTAGCTATATCAGTAGACTGAGAACGGAGAGGGGGGGATTCGAACCCCCGTCTGAGTTGCCCCAGAAACGGTTTTCGAGACCGTCGCAATCAACCACTCTGCCACCTCTCCCGGTGGGGTCGGCACTCATTGTATCGAGATTTGCTAGGACTGTGCACAGAAAATCAAGATCACCAGAGACTGGGCTCTAGGTCGATCGCTTGCCAGCCCTTTTCCGGTGACCATTGCAGCGGTCCCTGTTCAGGAATACTTAGCACTTCAATTCCTTGCGATTCGAGCTGTCGCTGTACGTCTAGCCATACGGGTTTCTGAAATGCGATCGCAGACTCTAAATCAGCCACTTGTATATTAGAAAATTTACCTCCGGGCCAAATGACAATATCGGAATTGTCTTGAAGTATGAAATCAGTATTCAGTTGCCAACGCTGTTCGGCAAAGCTGAAAGACAGGGAGTTAGATTCTAAGTCCAGGTCTCTCAAAATATCTGTTGTCTGATTGGCGTTAGACTCTCCCAGTGCAATCCACTGCTTGGCAGACAACTGAGAACTCATTTCAGCTAGCGAAGCTGAACGCCGAGAGGTCGAAAAATAGATGGCGGTATCTAATGTCTGAATCCCCTGCTGTTGTAGAAAAGGAATAACGACATAAGAAACAATGTCAGATGACGTCGCGCCGATAAATGCAGATTTGCCTCGATTTTGAAGCACGATTGCTAGTGCAGGATCGGTCGCCAAGACCGTTGTCCGCACTAGAGTCATTTGTCGCCATAGACCGGTTACACTCAGCAAGACAATAATTAAGAGAGCTCCCCAAAACCAGTGTTGCTGCCACCAAGGTCGGAGCCAAATCAAACACAGTATTACATAGCATCCAATCATCAGTACGCCGGAAACAGCCCCTACCGTAAGGGCATGAAACGGTAATTGGTTAAACCAATCTATGACTCTTATCAGTAACTGTAGGGACACAGAAAAAACCGATGCAATCTTCGCTCCAGTCGAAATTGAGAAGAAGGCAATAAAGCCGCTCAACATGCCCCCTAAACTAAGAAATGCTACGAGCCAGGATGTGATGCTATTGATAACAATGCTGTAGGTCGGAACCGACTTAAACCAATAAATTTGCAGAGGAATTGTCCAAATGAAGGCAGCCACAGGGACTGTGATGAAACTGGCGATTGTTGGGGGAAGCCAATCTAAACGTCGCTGTAGCGGTGGAACGGTTGTGATTAACCCAAAGGTGGCTAAAAAACTAAATTCAAAACCTAGATCAACGAGCCAAAGCGGCTGCCAAATGAGTAAGATAACGGCTATCAGCAACAATGCGTTTAAGGATTTTACACGCTGTTCCCACAATAATCCTGTCAGAGCCGCTAACCCCATCAAAACTGCTCGTAAAATTGAGGGCTGTATTCCGACTAAACCTAAATATCCCAGTAGCGCTAAAGCTGCGATCGCAACTTGCCACTCTTTTCTGAAACGACTTCCTAGAGCGAGAATTGTAGCCAGTAGTAAAGAGACATGAAACCCGGACGCTGCTAAAACGTGCGCCATGCCAGCCTGAATAAACCGATCTCGCACGTTGTTCGGTAAATCGACAGCACGGCGACCCAATACCATCGAGCTTAATAATGAACTCTGCTCAGGATCAAGAGACTGACTATGGGCTCGGAGCACTCTTTGCCGCCATGACCATAAGAATGGCGGTCTGGAATTATCTACCCTTTCTAAGGATTGCCCCTTGAGCCCAGTAAAAATCCCTTGACGCCCGAGGTATTTCGCAAAATCAAACGATCCGGGATTGCTCACCCCAGACGGTTGATACAAGCGCCCCCGAATACTCACGGTCGAGCCCGGATACAGTTGAGGGGTTTCGCTAACCGGCAGGGTTACGTAAACTTTTCCCGCGACGGGCTTCTGACTAGTCGTTGTTAATTGCAGTTGCTGAGCGTCTAGAACAAACCGTTTGCGATCGCGCCGGGTTAACCGAGGCTCGCTTCGGATAATACCGCTAACAATCGTACGGGTTGATCGCTCTGCCGAAAAAGCTTGACTAATATCGTTTTGAGCGGGCGTTGGTAGTCGCCAGCCAAAATAGATGATGGCCAATCCCATTACACAGGCCAGTCCCAGCCAGCCGGAACGAGTCGGACCCATCCGCCAGCGCGGACGGATGATCAGGCGACCCACACTCGCGACCAGAGCTATGATGAGCAATCCCAAGTAGACATAGCTCGGGAACGTCGCGGGACTCATCACGACGGCAATAAAAAGGCCGCCGATATAGGCGACCCCCCATAGCCATAGCAGTTCAGCGGGCATGTCTTAAAAAGAAAGACCTAAACGTAAACCAAATGCGGCATGAACAAACAGCACCATAATGGCTGCGCTACCTAAATAAGCATGAGCTGTACGCAGGGTCGCCTGTCCGCCAAAGCCCCCTAAAGATAGGGTGGCATTAGTCCCCAGCAGCGCGATCGCAGCCGTGCCTGTCCAAAAATGAGGGCTGCTGAAAATCGGTTGATTCTGCATCACCAGAGATAGGACGCCACCGATATAGCCCAGACTAATGAAAATAAACATCATGGGGGCTAGGATGCGGTGCGCTTCACGACTTTTAGCGGTCACTTCCGCATCAGATCCGTTCCGAATTTTCCAGCCGACGATGGCGACGTAAGTGCCCAAAACAAACACGACAATGCCCATCATTAGGGGATGACCCCAATGCACAATGGGTTCTGGCGTTCCGAGACGCCGAAAAAAAGCCGCAATTGGCTCCAAATATTGTTCGATTCTGCTCATGATAAATTCCTTGCAAGCAATTGACTCCTTGATCAATCTATCAACAATTTATTTCTCGCGTAGGATTGCTTTTCGTCGGTTTGTCTGAGCGAAAAATCAGTGGCTATTTCTGGTTGCGCCATTGCGATCGCAAACTGAAAACTTTATTTTTGGGGTAAAGCGTCGTCCTTTGATCCCCAACCACCCCTGCAGCGACCTCGACAATCTATCTACTTCGTGAATTGCGTCGTGCGTGCCGAAAGCGAATGGTATCGTTCGACACACAAGCCCAGTAAAAACCCCCCTATTGTTTTGACTGTGTTGGTTTGTCTCTAGTTGTCTGCTTGGAAATCAGAAGTTTTTGCTGGTCTCTGAAACATCCGACTAGCGCGGAAGGTAAGTCAAATGCCAGCATCAACGAGCAATTTCGCTCATGTGATACTGTTCGTCATTAACGGTGGGGTAACCTTCTGTTTAATTGATGCATCTACCGACATCTTTTTCCAAGCTAAACGCCAATACTGATGGGTAAGGGCTTATTACTGTCATCCAAACATGGGGAAAGACGCTATAAATGGGCCTTGCAAAAGTTATTGAGG
>JBCDHF010000355.1:0-4978 GCA_038750375.1 Cyanobacteria bacterium P01_H01_bin.15 | reverse complement strand
GAATTTTGGCGACTCAGTATCTGAAGTTCAAGAAAAAACAGCGTTTGCATTGGTGGTGGCCGGAGCTAGTTTGGTTGAGCGCATCGGAGGGAAACGCCGCCGAGGGCAAGGTAAATGCCGCCTCACCTTGGAGAGAAAAGTAAGGGAATGGATGACATGGTTACAACAGAATGTGGGGAAGGCCGGGGAGCCCCCCAAAATTGAAGCAATAAACGTTCCCTTCAACAACATAAATCCAGAGACAACGGATCAAACCTGGCACTCGATTCAACTTACGATCCGAACTAAATCTCCAGTGATTGTCCCCGCTCGAACCGTCGGTAACTTAGTTGAATGCCATGACTATATACCTGGCCGTTACCTTTTACCGATTCTGCAAAAAGAGTGGGGCAAAAAAGTCGACATCTTTCAAGCCATCGCCCAAGGAGAATTACTCGTCACCCATGCCACGCTCTCGATTGACGAAAAGGCGGGTCGTCCGACTCCTTTCTGTTTGGCAGCCAATAAATTGGGTGGGGGGCTTGATCAAGGCAGAGGCGTCTATAATCTCCTCCAAGAGCGAGCTGAGCCGGGAATTCAACTCAAGAAACTGCAGGGAAATTACGTTGGGCAATTAACAAATGGAACGCTGCCTACGACTAAAAAAGTCAATCGCAAAATTTTTACTCACAACATAATTGCGGATGCTGTTCAGCGACCGACTAGCGATACCGGCGGCGTTTTCAGCTACCAGGCAATTCCGGAAGGATTAACTTTTTCGGCAAATTTGAGAGTAACGCAAAGATGGAAAAAGCTTTTAGATCAAAAAATCAGATCTTGGCAAACATTGGACCGTAATTTCCGGCTAGGTCAGTCTAAAAAAGATCAATATGGGTCTGTGAAAATATTTTTTAGTGATGGCTGCCACCAAATAGAAAACGCCATACAACCTTTGACAGGAGAGCTGTTGGTGTGGTGTTTGTCCGATGTATTACTCAGAAATGAACGGCTGTCTAGCAGCCTTGATCCCCAGATATTTCTGGTTGCGTTAGCTCAGTCCTTAGAAATTAATCCTGCCCAAATAACGCTGAAACAGAGTTTCTTGCGAGTGAGTCGTAGCGAATCTTGGCAAGTGAGTTGGGGACTATCCCGTCCTTCGTTAGTTGGTATTAAATCAGGGAGCTGTTTTGCCTTTGAGCTGGACCAGTCAGTGAATATCAATCCTAAAAAACTGGCTGAAATCACGGCGAGTGGTATTGGAGAGCGTCGTGCTGAAGGTTACGGACAGGTGAGCTTCAATGATCCATTGCTGAGTAGTTCTTTGGGAGCCCTAACTGCTCCGGATGATTCCGACAATCCTTACGGAGGCGATTTAAATATTCAATCGCAGTTAACGAATGAGAGTATGGCGTACCTTCATATCTTGGAAAGGGCGCTGTGGCGAGAGAAAATCCTCGCTCAGGCTTTCATCATTGCTGGAAATGCAGACCGACGTCAGGAAATTTTGGGCATAGAAATTAGGGGAAAAGAGAGTAAGCCTCCGATGAGTCAACTCGGCAGTTTTCGCTCGGTGATTGGACGTTTACAGACAATCGAAGTGGAGCGAAATCCCGTTATTGCCTGGGTGGAGGCATTACAGGCGGTAGACAATCGCCGGGAGAAATGGCCTGCAGACAGCTTGGCAAACTGCTGTGAGCTTGTCACTGAATCAGAACGAATCTGGGATGTGTTGAAGTTTAGTGATGAATATACTGACCAAATTACCGCAACGTCAGCTAATATCGCCAGCTTAAAACAAGAACTAGGTGCTGAAGCGGTGCGAACCTTGGTCGGAGAAATTATCCGGGCTCACAAACGTGATTGGGAGAAAGTTCAACAGAGGGGAGAGGCATCATAATGGCAAGGCAAATTCATACCCGCTGGAAAATCACGTCTGTGCTAACAGCAATGACACCAATTCATGTAGGTGGAATCAACGTTAATGCTGATTCAGACCTCGTCTTAGCGATCAATGGACAAGGAAATTATTATATTCCCGGAACTAGTTTAGCGGGCGCCTTGCGTCATTGGATGGGACAACGCCTTGATGATTCTGATCTTAAAGATCTGTGGGGAGATCATGAGAGTGACCGCCGAGGAGCAAGCTTCATCATCATCAACGACGCTGAAATTGATCTTCAAGGCAGTGTTGTCGAAATTCGAGAAGGGGTCTCTATCGATCGCAATACGGGAGCCGCTGCAGAACACTTTAAATATAATCGAGCCATCTTGCCAAAGGGGATTACATTTCCCTTCGAAATTACGGTGGATTATCAAACGACGGAAGCGCCAACTGCGGTTTGGCAACTGTTACAAGCGCTAGCTGCCGGGGATATTCGTGTGGGTGCCGCGAAGACGAGGGGACTGGGAGGCGTCCAGTTGGATGAATCTACGTTGACGATTTCTCAGCAAGATTTTGGGACTGCGGAGGGGATTTTTACGACTTTAATCAATGGCGGCGTTCTGCAAGATTGGCAAACAATCAAAGCCAATAATCCTTATACGGCAAATCATGAAATCACTTTAGAAATCAACTGGCAGCCGAAAGATCCAGTAATGGTTAAAGCTGAAGGGGATGGGATAGCGGTAGACATTATGCCTTTGGTTAGTCAAGTCGGCTCAAATGTGCGATTTGTTATTCCCGGCAGTTCAATTAAAGGCGTCTTAAGAGCTCACGGTGAACGAATAGTTCGGACTTTGTTGGATATCAATATTTCTTCAGAGCCAGGGGAAACCCTAGCGTTCGATCGCCAAGTCGACCTGGAACTAATCAACCTTTTATTTGGGTCTGCGGAGCGGTCGTCATCAAAGAAAGGGCATCAAAAATCTGAAGGACGCATTGGTTTATTATCAGTGGATGATTGCTATGCAACTCTACCGATGTCTGAGGAGTTGTGGGCCGCGGTTGAGCAAACAAGGACTAACCGCGAAATGAGAATATCTTTACAACATGCGTTGGCCATAGGGGAAGACCGGAATCCGTTTCGGATATTACAACCAGCGACCCATGTGGCAATTGATCGCTGGACTGGCGGGGCAGCGGAAGGAATGCTCTATAGCGTCCTGGAGCCAATAGGGATCAGTTGGGAGGCGATGGGACTACGGCTCGATTTAGCCCGTCTGCTTAGATATGATTCAGACAAGCTCCAGCCAATTCTAGCCTTGCTGTTGTTGATTCTCCGAGACGTTTTTGAGCGTAAGATCCCCATTGGCTATGGCACAAACCGGGGGATGGGGACAGTGAAAGCGACGGAGATCGGGATGAATTGTCCTCAATCCCTTGAGGCCCTGCCCCAACTAGCTACAGAAACCCAAATCACACAATCCTTTTTTGAGACGGAGACGCCCTTGCTCCAGGAACTCTCTGGTGGTTGGCAGGGTTGGTTGGATGGTGTAATGACCCAGGAGGCAGCATAGTGAGTAACACAACGATATTGTATAGTTACCAGGCTGAGAAACTGCATTTACAGGAGGCGCTCTCCGTTTGTCGGGAGCATTTAGCCGGTGCTGTGGGGCTACTTTATTCTCCTCTCTCTTGTTTCGTCGTTCGTCTTGCAGATGGCGTCTTCCACCATAGTGATGGCGCTCTCAGTGACACAGCTTTGAGCAGAATATTTGAAGCGCGCATTTTTAATCAGGACTATGAGCTGCGTTGGTTGAATGAATTCGATGAAACCGGCAATGCAGTTTTACTGGCCGATAAAGAAGTACATGGATTAGCCTGGAATCCATTAGAGTCCATCTCTTGTGAGTATCTTAAACAGCAGTATTTGCTTTGGGGGGAAAAGATTGCAGAGACTCAATTGCCTCAAGGGTGGCAGCGGCTAGCAGAAGCGCGGATTGGAAAGTTAGATGTGCCCCTGGATCCCCAGTTGAAAGAGAGCGAGCAGCGGATTGTACTGAAGACGCAAGAATATCTGGCTGCTGTTGATCACTACGGAAACTACGGTGTCATTGAAGAACGACTTGTGAAATTAGAGGGGATATTATGACGGTTGGCACCCTGAAAATAAAGACGAAGGCAAATAAAAAAGGTAACCTCAAAAAGTCGTTTGAGTTCGAGTATTTTGACGAGCAAAGAAAGTACTTTAAACTCCCTTACGATAAGATTGTGGAAGAACAAAAGGCCCTGGCTTTGATCGCGAAAATTGATGCGATCTCGGCACCGGGCACAACGACTTTAGATATTGAGTTTGAAGTTGTTGACGATCGTGTTCTTAAACTACGTGAGTTAGGGCAGCCATGGGATCGAGCAGAGGCTCAAGAGACTAACCGTTCAACCGGTGGACCACAGTCTCGACCGGATGAAACATTCCATAATCCATATAATTTTGTGCCGGCGTTACCGCGGGAGCAGATTACAGGAGAATTGGGCGATGGTCACCCGGTAGGGCATGGGCGTTATCATTTGGAGCGCTGGACCGGTCGTATTGGAGTCCAGCTTAAAGTGATGACGCCGCTGCTCATTCCCGATGCGGCAGAAATGTCTGAAGATATGGCAACCAATCATAAAACCTTTCCGGTCAGAGTCGGCAGCGATGGGAAGCCTTATTTAGCAGCGACGTCAATCAAAGGGATGCTGCGTTCTGCCTATGAAGCTGTGACTAACTCACGGTTATCTGTGTTTGTGGACCATCAGGCCAGGCTAGCGTATCGGATGCCAGCTAGAGAAGGGACTACAGCCAAACCAGCGAGAGTCATTGAAAGAGCTAACGGTAGCCTGTGGTTGAGAATTTTAGAAGATTCAAGTTGTGTCGGCGGTTCTGCCAAACTTCTCCGGTATGAACAGAGGGGACAATCACCAGATAAAGGAGAACGCGGAGCGGCTACGCCATATGCCGGTACAGAGGATCTTCCTGAGCATGGTGATTGTGTTCGTGTGCGATTGGAACAAGGGAAAGTCTCTCACATTGAAAAATGGAGTGAGGAGCAAGCCCTTGGTAATGGCTGGCGTTTGGGT
>JBCDHF010000354.1:0-5009 GCA_038750375.1 Cyanobacteria bacterium P01_H01_bin.15 | reverse complement strand
GAAGATCCATCGCTTACCAAAAAATAATTGATTCGTAATCTCACTACACCAACTTTATATTTTGCCTATGATGCTGTTTCTGAGAGGTCAGGCAGGTTTAATCAAAAGAACTGCATCCTGATTATCCGCTGGCTGTAAAAAAACTTTGACTTGCTCGTCACTAGCGGTAGGCAGTAATTTACCGGTGAAGTCAGGGTGAATGGGGAGTTCACGGTGTCCCCGATCTACTAGCGTAAGTAACCGGGTCATACGAGGACGGCCGAATTCAGTTAAGGCATTTAAAGCGGCTCGAATGGTGCGACCGCTATAGATGACGTCATCGACTAAAATGACATCTTTGCCGGTTACGTCGTTGATCGGGATGTCGGCTGGGTGGGAAATACGGGTGGGGTTACGATCCAGATCATCGCGGTAGAACGTAATATCCAGAGCGCCGACAGCGATTTCTATTTGCTCTAGAGTTTGAATCTGTTCCGCCAGCAACTTTGCTAAGGGTACCCCTCGGGTATAGATGCCCAAAAAAATGAGCTGCCCTAGATCGGGCGTTTTTTCGATAACTTCTGACGCTAACCGGGTCAGGGTTCGGCGGATTTCGTCAGCACTGAGGATTTCAATTACGCGATCGCTCATGAATCGATTTTGTCCGTGCACTTTTACAGGCGACTTCGATTTTCAAGCCAGTAGCTAGAACACAGAAGCCGGGGTGTACTTAGGAAAGATGCCATTGTAACCAAACCACTGGTCTGATTGGTAGGACACAAATTTGCGATCGCGGAAATGCGTTAAGACTTAATCTAGGGGCTGGGCTTCGACGTCAACTGTATCGCCAGTAGCTTCGCTGCTGTCATCTTTGGGGGTTTGGCTACGTTCCCGAAAGGCGTCCAAAGTCAGGGTGGAGACTTCGGTTAACAGCAGGGCGAGGACGGCGATATCGTCAATCTGTCCGACGATGGGAATGAGGTCGGGGGAGATATCCAGAGGGCTGACTAAATATGCTAGGGTGCCCAGAACAATCCACCAGCGATATTTGGGATTGCGAATAAGTCCTCGGTACCAGTCATAAAGACGCGAAGCGGGTAAAGCCATGTTTGTTATCTGCTCCAAAAAGGTACCTTTATTTTGGCAAATGCTTTGGTGGGGGAAGTGTGGATTGTCCCCCTCTTTTCGTTTCCGTAATCATTGATAACCTTCACCAACTACGCTTTCGCCGCTATGCAGACTGGTTCAGTTATCCCTCTGGCTCAAGATTTAGTGTTGGTGGGCGGCGGTCACAGCCATGCGATCGCATTAAAGAAATGGGGCATGAATCCGCTGCCTGGGGTGCGGGTGACGCTGGTTTCGGATGTGAGCTATGCGCCTTACTCTGGAATGCTGCCGGGGCATGTGGCAGGGTTTTATTCTTATGAAGAAACGCACATCGATTTGCGGCGATTGGCAAGATTTGCTGGCGCAGATTTTGTCCGTACAAAAGCGATTGGCTTAAACCCACAGACCCGAGAACTTTATTGTGAAGGTCGCCCTGCGATCACGTACGATTTTTTGTCGTTGGATATTGGCAGTACCCCGCAACGGCTGACAGTGCCGGGGGCTGGCAAATGGGCTATTCCGGCTAAACCGGTGCCGTTATTTTTGGAGGCCTGGTCCGAGATCCTGGCGGAGGTTCGAGCGAATCCTCATACTTTGCGATCGCTGGTGATTGTGGGTGGGGGCGCAGGTGGTGTGGAGCTGGCGTTGAATGTGCAGACGCGGTTGGATAAGCTCTATGCGGAGCTGCAAATTGAGGCACAGCCCTGGAAAATTCAAATCGTTCACAGCGGCGAGCGGTTGTTGCCCGGTCACAATGCCCGGACGAGTCTGCGTTTAACCCATGTTTGTCAGCAGCGGGGGATTAAATTGCTGCTTTCTGAAAGAGTAAGCGAAGTTCGGGCTGATTCTGTGGTTTGTCAGTCTGGGGCAGAGATTCCTGCGGATGCAGTGTTTTGGGTAACTCAGGCATCTCCAGCGTTGTGGGTTTCTGAATCAGGTTTGCAGACAGACGAGCGGGGGTTTGTTTTGGTGGATGATACGTTACGCTCAGTTTCCCATCCTCGGGTGTTTGCAGCGGGGGATATCGCCACAATGCAGAATCATCGGCGTCCCAAAGCAGGGGTGTTTGCCGTGCGTCAGGGTCCGCCTTTATTCGAAAATTGGGTGCGGTCTTTACAAAATCGAGACCTACAGCCGTTTCAGCCTCAGCAGCGCTATTTGAGTTTGATTGGGACAGGTACAGAACGCGCGATCGCAAGTTGGGGACCGGTAGCTTGGGAGGCCGGATGGCTATGGCGTTGGAAAGACCAGATTGATCGTAAGTTTATGACGCAGTTTGCTGAGTTACCGGTGATGGCAGACAGTGAATCGGGCAATGTGTCGGAGGAAGCATCGGGCCAAATGCGGTGTCAGGGCTGTGGTTCTAAGGTGGGACGGAACGTATTGGAAACGGTTCTGCGACAGCTCAAGCCGATGCACTTTGGCAGCAATATTCAGCTGGGGTTAGACGCGCCGGATGATGCGGCTATCCTCAACATCAACGGGCAGCAGTGGGCGCAGACGGTGGATTTTTTTTCGAGTCCGTTTAATGATCCCTATCTGTTTGGGCAGATTGCCACTCAACATTGTTTGAGCGATTTGTATGCGTTGGGAGCAACGCCGCAGTCAGTTTTGATCATTGCGATCGCACCATATGCAGTTCCGCGTCAACAGGAACGGATTTTGAGTCAAGTATTGGCGGGAGTCACAGAGGTGCTGCAAGCTGCGAACATTACACCCATTGGCGGTCACACGGCAGAAGGTCCAGAGTTGGCGTTGGGGCTGACTTGTCAGGGTCCAGTGGAGAATCCTTGGCGGAAGAAGAGTTTACAGCCAGGGCAGTCGTTGATTTTGACGAAGCCTTTGGGGACGGGGGTGTTGCTGGCCGCAGATCGGCAGTATCGGGCGCGGGCGGATTGGTTTGAAGCCGGGATTGCGTCGATGAATTTGAGTAATGGTCCGGCGGCGGAGATTTTACGGGCGTATGGGTCAACAGCCGGGACGGATGTAACGGGGTTTGGGCTGTTGGGGCATTTGCGGGAGATGTTATCGAAGGATGTTTACGTTTCGTTGGAGTTGGGGGCGTTGCCGAAGTTGCCAGGCGTTTTGGAGTTAATTGAGTCTGGGATTCTTAGTTCGTTGCAGGCTCAGAATTTACGCGCGGCAGATAATTTGGTGCAGATAGCTCCGGATTTAGCAGCAAGAGGGGACTATCAGTTGTTGTTTGATCCGCAGACTTCAGGGGGGTTATCAGCAGGCGTTCCTTCTTCGCACGTAGATGATTGTTTACAGGCGCTCTGGCAAGCAGGATATCTTTACGCTGCGGAAATTGGAAAAACCCATTTGCAAGAAAAGGATCAGCCAAAAATTGAAATCATCTAGAAAGTATAGCTTTCGCCAGATCGCTTAGGACACTTCTGATTTTGAGTTGCCTAATTTAAGTTCTGGCACGGAGCAACCCTCTTACAAAGGTGTCGGCTGCTATATTTAATGGGATAAGAAAGCATCACTGGAAAAGTCCCATGGACGCTGACATTAGACGAAAGGCGGTAGTCAAGTTTGACGGTGTGATTGAGATTAGAGCACCGCATTTACCCGAAGGCAAAGAAGTTGAAGTGATTGTCTTAACGGAACCTTCTGGAAATTTAAATTCTAGGCTTAGCCAATTTATAGGGGCTGCTCAAGGCTGTTATGGTTCTCCTTCTGAGGTTGATCAATTTATTCAACAAGATAGAGAGTCATGGGACTCCTAGGGATAATCGAGGGCAACCGTGTTTATTTGGATACTAATATTTGGATTTATGCGCTGGAAGGCTTCGCTGAGTATGTTGCCGGATTAACTGCTTTGTTTAAAGCCGTAGACCAAGGTAAATTAACTACTGCATCCAGCGAGTTGGCTTTGGCGGAAGCGTTAGTTAAACCGTTTGAATCGGGTAATCTCCAACTGCCAAATAGTTACCAGCAAGCTATTTCCAATCGCTTTGGCGTAGAGATTGTTCCTGTCTCGCGTCAAATTTTACTCAAAGCTGCTCAATTGCGGGTGACCACCAACTTAAAACTTCCAGATACGATCCACGCTGCTATGGCTGTAGAAAGGTGCTGTTCGTCGTTTATAACAAATAATAAACAGTTCTAGTCGATCTTGGAGATGAAAGTCGTGCTGCCTTCACAGTTTGTATTTTGGATGTTTGTTGGGGATAGAAAAACTATTCATCGGAGGCGGTAGTTACAGCCGATTCTCGTCACGGCGCTTATCTAGTTGATCGCGGAACTGTTTCTGAAAGTCCTCGATCGATGAATATTCGGTGTGGAAATGTCCAAGTTCATCGAGCCTTTCCTGAACATCCCAGAGTAAATTTAGATCTTGGCGGTGACTTGGACTCGTCGAGATTTCCGTCTTCTTAAAATACGTGTAGATAATCGGCTGACCAGTCTCTTTGAATGTTTTGTAGGCAACTTCGAATTCTTCTTCAGTGTATTTTCCGGTTTTTGTTTTGAAGAGGCTTACGAATACCGTAATTACGGATCTTTTTATTAGACCTCTTGCACGAATAGAAAAGGAGGAAAATGAAGAATGCCAAGGTACTCAAACAATGAAATGAATTACGTTCATTTGCAAATCCTGAACCCCAGTGACTTTTGCCACTACTGCGGAGTGACCCCGCCAGTCTTTAAAAAGATGGTAGAGAGATTGAGAGAGGGACTGCCGAAAAAAGGGCAGCGAGGGGGGCAACCGAGCTTTAGCGTAGAAGATCAATTGCTTATTACCTTGGAATACTGGCGAGAATATCGAACTTACCTAAGTACAAGACAAAAAAGATAATACAGTTTTGAACTCAGAAGTCTTGTGTTCAAGATTGAGGAAAATGGAGCGTAAATGGTCAAAACCAGAGCGGAATAAACTCTTCGCACGGCGTCCGTGAGACTTGAGTTTGAGAGGCTGG
>JBCDHF010000353.1:0-5049 GCA_038750375.1 Cyanobacteria bacterium P01_H01_bin.15 | reverse complement strand
CCGCAGCACCAGTAACTGCAGTAGATGCCGATAGGTATAACGGGCTTCTCGGCCTTTTTTGAGCGGTTTGTCGAGCAAACCTTGGGTGGTATAGTGCCGCACCAACCGGGGATTTACAGCCTCCTGCCCCCGGTGGCCAGCCGTCGACTCTGGCAAGAACTGAGGCAAAAGGTCGTTGGCCACTTCGACAAAGCGATCCAGCGTTAGCTCCGGTTGCTGCTGCGCTAACTGTTGCAACATTTCCATGTCGCCATTCTAGATATTGACAATAAAAAGTGTCAATAACAATAAAATATGTAATTTTATTGCTTTGGGTAAGGTCGCTCAGCACTTTGCCGATCACCGGTCATGGCCGAGTTATAGCAGCGGAAAATATCTGGTCATTAAGGTCGGAGTGTTTATAGGCCTTCTACTCGCCCTGCTCGGGAGTTTCGCTCAGCTTATCGAGATAGGTCAGCACCATTTTTGCCAATAGGCTCTCTTCTAAATAGTGCTTGGCAACTTCTCCTGCGGTGGCTTTGATTGCCTGAGCATGACGTTCAGGATTGAGAAGTTGCCGACGGAGCGTGGCTAAGCGATGCTGGGGTGACTGTCTGATTTCAGTAAATTCCGCATTAATGATAGTCAACGCTTCGGTTTCTGTCGTGACGTTAGGATGCTGGGCCTGAAGCTGGGTGAGTAGGGTTTGCAATTCGGCGATCGCCTGCTTAACCTCTGGATCACTGGGATGGTTGTTTTGAGTCTCAATGTAAGTATCGACTTGCTCAAAGATTTGCACTTTTTCGGCTTTGGGAAAATGGTATTTCGGGCTCTCAGTCATGGTTCTGGCTCCTGTTCCAAAATGAATTCCAGATTTTGCGCCCCATGCAGCACTCGAATCACTTCGACCGTCTCGGCATGCAGCTGATAGAAAACGATGTATCGGTTGAAGCCTTTGATGTGATACTGACGCACTTGAGCCAGTTTTGGCGTGGTGAAGCCGCTGAGCTTGCCGATCGCAGGCAGTTCAGCAAGCCGCTGGAATGTGGCCTCGGCAGCGTAGAGAAAGCGATCGCCGGCATCAAGATTATCGCGACTGATGTAAGTGGCATGGTCAATCAGGTCTTGAATGACGATGGGCCGTTTGATTAAGTTAGCCATGTTGTGACTGGTCGGCTTGATTGCGGCGAACGGCGGCGCGAACGGTATCCCAATCGGCAGCGGTCATGGGCGTTGCTTCACCGGAGTCAAGCCCTTCTAACAGGAGCGGTTCCAGGTGTTCTTTGCGAGCTTTGTCTTGTTGAATCAGCGCCTGGATATAGTCGTCAGCAGTGCTGAAGTCTCCAGAGTCGATGCGGGCTTGTAGATAGGCGGTCAGGGCTGCGGACAGAGAAACAGTGAAGGTTGTCATAGTTGGCTAAGGGAAGTTAGTGGCTATTTTATCGACTAAGAATCGGAGTCTGGAGGTTGTTCGTAGTAGCGATTGACCCGCTCGAAGACTTTGACCTCGGTTGCATTCGGAAAAACATTGGTCGTATACCCAATCGCAGGTATCTGTTCCTTGTTTTGATTCCCTAAATCTAGATTTTGAGTTACCTCTTGCCAGATTTCATGATTGTAAAACCCGATATTTGTTTGTAATCTCTCTAATGAATAACTCAAACCTTCATTTAGAAAAATTACTTTAAAGGGATTGCTTAACGCTTCTCCGGCCTGTGATTTCACGGAAGAAATACTAAGTTTAACCAGAGATTCTATAATAATAAAGCGAATATCAGAGTCATCATTCTCGATGAGAGCTGACAACAGCTTATCAACAACTGGATGCTCATCAAAGTATCCCAATAGTTCAAAGAAAGCTAATTTTTCTTTTGGCTCCTTGGTCTTTTTTAATGAAGCAAAAATTTCTGGAAGCACTGTTTGAGCTTCGAACTTCTCTAACGCCTTAATTGCTTCATGGCGCACAACCGAATTTTTATCTTTTAAGGCATTAATGAAAATCGAGGCTATTGTTTCGTCACATAGTTTCGATAGTAGCTTTACTGCTTGCTGTCGATCTTGATCGTCCCTCGTTTGCAGAAGATTAGTCAAAACTGGGATAGCGGAGGAGTCAGCTATTTCTTCCAAAGCTTCAAACAAATGAAATCTATCAGAACGAGGCAGTATGTAATCAAATCCTCCTCTTTGTAAGAGTTCAAATAAGTCCTCTTTGACACGACTGTCACCTAGCTTGCCAAGCGCAATTGTGAGCTTTATACGAAAATTACTGTTCGAACTAAGTTTCTCTTTTTCATATAGCTCATAAAGCTGAGACACAACACTTGTGTTTCCAATCTTGCCCAATGCTTCAGCAGCTTCCTCTCTTACTTGAGGATACCAATGCTCAAGAGCTTCAGCTAGTGCCGGAACTGCCTTTGAATCCCTGAGCTCTCCAAGGACATAGGCTGCTTGTTCGCAGGGAACAGAATTTTCGAGAGCCTTAATTAATCCCGTGACTGCTCTTCTATCCCCTATTGCTACCAGCGCCTCTGCAGCTTGCCAAGCGATAGCAGTTTCATTGATTGCGACAAGCAAATCTTCTATTGCTGATTCACCTAGCTCACCCAAAGCTTCTACTACATGTTGACGAACTTCAACTTCTGTATCTTTACATTGAACTATCTGAGACAGTTCTCGCCTTACCTTTTCAGAATTTATTTTTGCCAAAGCTTTAGCCGCAGTCAAACGGAGATAAAGTCTCGAATAGGAAATAGGGTGCGTTGCTTTGACAATTTCTAGTAGTGCTGAGAATGATGTCTCATCATGTAATTTACCTAAAGCCTCAACAGCTTTTGCTCGAACTGCATAGTCTGAATCTTGTAAAGCTTGTCGCAAGTCTGGAACTACAGCGGTATTTCTTAGATCTCCTAGCGCTTCAATAGCTTGCTCTCGCACAGTACTGTTGGAATGATTCAAGAGATCCTTCAGATCTGCTAATACGTCTTGATATGCTGTCTTCCCTAAAACAAATACTGAAGCTATCAAAATGAGATCATTCTCTTCTCTAAGAAGTTGTCTTAAGTGATCTATAATTGACTGATTGTTGATATTGCTTAGTTGAAAAGCTATTTCAAAAAGTGATTCTTGGTTCTCTTCACTAATAAGGTTTTCTACTAGGATCCTTACTGCGTGATCAGAACAAGTTTTCCCTAGCAACCTAGTCGTGTAGATTTGGGAAGTGATTTGCTCATTGATTTTCTCAGTTAGATGGAAAACGGCTTGCTCTTGCCAGTTAAGATGAATATTGCCAGACAACTTCGCACCTAACATCAAATCCACGTCATTTATTGCCAATCTCACCACCCGCAACGCCTGCTCCTCCTCATCCACTAGCGACAGCATGAGCGTAATGGGTTCTGTCCACTTCAACAGGTTGAGGTAGTTTTGTTTCAGTTGGTCATCGCTCAGGGTTGGCAATAGCCGCAGTAAATATTCCGCCGCATAATATTCCTGAAAAAGTTGGTGATGAAATTCAAGATCGCCAGGGTCTTTCGCATCTTGCAGCAGGTGACAGCGGCGCAAATCTTTGAGCCAGAGCTTGGCTTTCGTGGCTGGGTCAGTAACGCCTCGATCTTTCAGCCAGGTTTCTAACAGCGTCTCGGCGCGATCTCGCGGCAAGGCATACCAGGCTTCCACAGATGTTTTGTCATCCGTCTGAATCATGGCAAACGCCAGGAATTGCAGGACATCGGCTTTAAAATCCCAGAAGTTTTCGGAGACAGGAACGTACTCTTTATCTTTTTTGATGCGATCGTACTTCTGGTCAAACTGCCAAAAGAGTTCACCCTTGCTTTGGGGAATTTGCCGGGTGGCGGGGTCAAAGACATCGCAGAGCAGTTTCAATAGCAGGGGCGTTTCGGCGATTTCTCGCAGGCGGTCTTTGAGCTGTCTTAGCAACGTATCCGCCTGGTCGGGCATTCTCCGTTTGGCAAGGTATTTACCCACAAATTTCCGCATTTGCGGTTCGCTAAGGGGCCGCATCTCCAGTTGCTTAGCAATGCCCAGATCGCCCCCCACCGAAAGATCCCGCGTGGCGAAGACCATTGGAGTAGTAGGATTATCGTCGCGAAAGTCTTGGAGCTGACGCCGTCGTTCATCTGACGGAATTTCATTCACCCCATCCAGCAGCAACAGCAGTTGATCTTGCAAGAGCCAGTCATCCAGTTGTTCGAGGGTGACACGCACTTTCGCTTTGCGGAATTCTGCCAGAATCAGGTCAGTGATCGGGCGATCGCGCTTGAGCTGTACATACATCGGAATGACCGTGTCCTCTGCCAGTCCTACATCAGCCAATTCCAGCAGCAACCGCTGCAGCGTCGTCGATTTACCCGAACCCGGTCGCCCGGCTAGCAGCACATGCTGTCGCTCATGCCCCAGGGCCATCCTCCGCAACCCCTCCAGCACCGGAAAGCGTTCAACTTTTTTCTGCCCTGGTTCGATCGCCTGTTCTGGACGCTCTGGTTGACGTTCTATCGTCTCGGCTTCCAGCGAAATCAGCGCTTCCGTTTCGGTGTACAGCTCCCGAACATCCTGGTAGCGAGGATCTCGCTGAATGAACTGTCGATACTGGTCAAACATTCACCGTACTACCTTAGAAAATTGAGCACTTCCGAAGAAGGCTTTCGTCTCGTCGCAAACGGGTTTGGGTTAAACCGATGATAGCGAGCCCCCATCGGTTTGATTGAAGCGCCGCCGCTCCGCATTAGTCCGTGGCTTGCTTTTGAGACTTAATGACCAGAATTTTTCCGCTGCTGATATGGCTAAGCCGTCATCAGTGCTTGTAGAGCAGGATTCAACGCTTGCACCGATGCCAATCTTGGCTAAACCTAAGCTGCAGTGGTGGCGCGATCGCGTCCCTTCCCATGCTAAGGATTGGCTTAATCATCTCGGCAGGATGTGACAAGATGATACAGGTTGTCGAGTGCCCGCCTGATTGCATGACTGACTCTACTTTTGGCTCTATGCCCGCCTATGAAAAGCTCAAAACCTTACGACCGCTGATGCTCAGGCTACATAAGGCCCTTTTAGATG